>JBEDKX010000104.1:0-4362 GCA_041171965.1 Pseudomonadota bacterium
AAACTAGCCAGCTTAAGCTGTAAGTTAAATTGCGATGACGAATAAAGGGTTTCGCTAGTGATAAGAAATGGCTTTTTTTAGGAATGAACAGCGCACGTGCGGTGTCAATCAAGGCGCCGTAATTGACGTTATTAGGGCAGGCGCTTTCACAACTGCGACAGTTCAAACACAAATCAATATGTTCTTTAAACCGGTCATTATTTGGCAAAACATCTTGCGCTACTGCGCGCATGAGCTGAATTCTGCCGCGCGGAGAGTCTGCTTCTGAGCCGGTTTTTCGGTAAGTGGGACAATGCGGCAAGCAAAGGCCACAAGCCACACAGCGATCCGCTTCTATAATTAATTCTTTTATGTGAAATGCCATGCCGTTATTATAAACCTTGCGTTATTGGCTAAGGGATATGAAAGTGAATGTTTACAAATTTATCTGATAGTTTTTTCATGCATGGAATGTTAAGTTAGCTTACATAAAAAATCCGCCTTATTGAAGGGCGGATTTTTAATCTAAGTGTCAGGCGCTAGGGCATAATTAATGGTTAGCTTTTTGCCGGCTCAACCTTGGCTGGTTCAGTATGAATTACCGGTTTGCCTTTTAAAAAATTCATGGCTTGCGTGAACTGAATATCTTCAGCGCTAGCTGGCTCAATTGGCCCCTTAGGCTCGGCAAATTTCTTCTCATTTAACTTGGCTTTAGCCGCAGTTGCAGTTTCTGGTTTTACCGCAATGCCAGCCTGCGCATCTTTCGGGTTGGATAAATGGCCAGATAAATCTGCCTCATGAATATTATTTGATTGGTCAGTACCATCTTCAACAATAAAGTCAGGGTCAATGCCTTTGGCTTGAATTGATCGGCCATTCGGTGTGAAGTAACGTGCAGTAGTGAGTTTAATGGCGGCCCCGTTATTCATCGGCATAATAGTTTGTACAGAACCTTTACCAAAAGTTCTAATGCCGACTAATGTTGCGCGCTTATGATCTTGCAAAGCACCGGCAACAATTTCTGATGCGGAAGCTGAGCCTGAGTTAATCAACACTACCATAGGCACTGTTTTTAAATCTGCAGGAATATCACGAATGTAGTCATTCGACGAACCACCACGCGCATAATTTTCTGGTGCAACAGTAAGCTGCATTTTAGAATCAGCAGCACGACCTTCTGTATATACCACTAAAGTATCTTTTGGCAAAAATGCCGCCGCAACGCCTACTGCTCCGTTCAGCAAGCCTCCAGGATCGTTACGCAGATCTAATACAAAGCCTTTGAAGGGGCCTTTGTTTTCTTCGTACATGGCCTTAATGGCTTTGGCCAAATCTTCACCAGTGCGCTCTTGAAACTGTGTGACTCTTGCATAGGCGTAGCCAGGCTCAGTCATTTTATATTTAACACTTTTATTTTTGATGATGGCTCTAAGCAAGGTGAAGGTAAGTGGTTTAAGTTCATTCTTGCGTAATACTGTCAGTGTCAGTGGTGTGTCAGGTTTGCCACGCATGCGCTTTACTGCATCGTTTAAATTTAAGCCTTTTACCGGGGTCTCATCTAGTTTCATAATTAAATCGCCAGATTTAATTCCCGCTTTGTAGGCGGGCGAGTCTTCAATCGGTGATATTACTTTTACTAGCCCATCTTCCATGCCCACTTCAATACCTAAGCCACCAAACTCTCCTTGAGTAGCGGCTTGCATATCTTTAAACGCATCTACATCCATATAAGTTGAATGTGGATCTAATCCAGTTAACATGCCACTAATGGCTTCGGAAATTAATTTTTTGTCTGCAACTGGCTCTACGTAATCACTTTTAATCTTACCGAACACTTCAGCAAAGGTTCGTAGGTCATCAAGTGGTAACTGTGGTTTAACCATTTTTTCAGCCACTGCAGAATAGGTTAAACTCAACATTAGGCCGAGCACCAGACCGGAGCTAACCAGACCGATTTTAGTAAAACGCTGATATTTATTATTAGCTTGCATGTATTATTCCCAAACGATGGTAACTAAGTTTTATATGACAAACATAGTTTTAATAGTTTCAAATGATCGTAAATTATATTCTGTAGAACAAGTTTAAGTATAACAGTTAAGGGTAAAAAATTGATTAAGAACAATATTGAAATTACTTATTGCACACAATGTCGCTGGCTTTTGCGTGCAGCTTGGTTGGCGCAGGAGCTACTCACCACTTTTGAGAAAGATCTGACTAGTGTGGCATTAAAGCCAGGCAGTAACGGTATTTTTGAAATTAGTTTGAATCAGCAACTCATTTTTTCGCGTAAAGACGCGGGACGTTTTCCTGAAGCTAAAGAAGTAAAGCAGTTGGTACGCGATATTATTGATCCTGACCGTGATTTGGGGCATAGCGATAAGCCAGTTGTCACACCAGATATTTGAGTTAACTGCAATTTTGCTACGTATGATTTGTTGCGCTAGATTCGCCGCGCTTGATTTATTGTACTAGCACCGCTTCTTTAAGGAGATTTTTGTCTGCATCTATACGCTGTGCGCCACTAAAGCGCGTTGACCAGTAGCCATCTTGCATATTTTCTACACGGACTTTTCCGCCAGCACTTGGTGAATGTATAAAGCGATTGTTGCCTAGGTAAATGCCTACGTGGGAAAAAGTATTTCTCATGGTATTAAAGAATACTAAGTCGCCAGGTTGTAAGTCATTTTTAGGCACAGTTTTACCTATCTGACTGATAGCTAGCGCACTATGCGGTAAGGTTAGACTTGCGGCTTGCTTAAACACATAGCGTACAAAACCACTACAATCAAAGCCCGTCTCAGGTGTATTCCCACCTCTTGCGTATTTTATGCCGGTAAGGCTGAGCGCGTTAACCAACACTTCACCCGCGCGACCTGACCAATTATAAGTATTTTGTTCCTTACTAATTTGTTCTAGCGATACGTTCGCATCAGCCGTAGGCATGGGCATAGGCTCAATAGCCGAACAAGATACGCTGAAGAAAGCCAGCAGCAAGCACAAAACGTAGCTTTTATTAATATTAATGAAGGTTTTAATCACAGTGAGATTATAAGAACTTAAGCGAAAAACACAAAACACTAATGTGGAATTTACATTTTGTAATATTAAGTTCTATTTTTTGTGCAAGCAGCTAAGTCATGGGATAATCACGTCCCTTATGAGCACACTTACCATACGCCAAGTTTTTGAAAAAGGCGGCATTTTAGCCGAGCAAATTGAAGGTTATAGCGCCCGCACGCAACAGTTAGAAATGGCCTTGGCGATTGCTGATGCCATAGAAAATAACACGCAGCTAGTGGCTGAAGCCGGAACTGGTACAGGTAAAACTTTTGCTTATTTGGTGCCGGCCTTGCTAACCGGCGGAAAAGTGATTATTTCTACTGGCACTAAAAACTTACAAGACCAGTTGTATAGCCGCGATTTACCTAATGTGCGCGATGCCTTAAAAGTACCTGTGACGGTGGCCATGTTAAAAGGCCGCGCTAATTATGTATGTCATTATCATCTTAATAGGGCCGAGCAAGAAGGCCGCTTTGCCTCACGTGAAGATGCTAAATATGTACACCTGATTAAAACTTTTGCTGAAAACAGTAAAACGGGCGATAAAAGCGAACTTAATTCTGTACCAGAAAATGCCATGGTTTGGGCCAGCGTTACATCCACCCGTGATAATTGTTTAGGTTCAGATTGCAATTTTTACAAAGAATGTTTTGTCATGGAAGCGCGCAAAAAAGCCTTGGCGGCCGACGTGGTAGTAGTGAATCATCATTTATTTTTTGCTGATGTAATGCTACGTGATGAAGGGGTTGCTGAACTTTTACCTACCGCCAATACGGTGATATTCGATGAAGCGCATCAATTGCCCGAAGTCGCGGGACTATTTTTTGGCGAAGATGTTTCCACCAGCCAGTTACATGAGTTGGCGCAAGATTGCACAGCCGCCTATTTAACGTTGGCTAAAGATTGCATTGCGTTGAGCAAAGCGATTCCGACCTTAGAGAAAGCGGCCAAAGACTTCCGGCTGATTTTTGCTTACGAAGGCTCGCGCTTACCTGTGCAAAAAGCCTTGGCTTTAAAAGATTTTGGCGAAGCTTATCAACACATGCAAAGCGAACTGAAAGCCTTGGCAAAAGTGCTTGAAACTCAAGCCGCACGTGACCCATTGCTAGAAAAATGCTGGCAACGCAGCGAAGCTTTATACGATTTGTTTAGCCGCTGGCAAACTGCAGAAAATAATAATCTGGTGCGCTGGGTAGAAGTGTTCACCCATTCAGTGCAACTGCACGCCACGCCTTTAAGTGTGGCCGAAGGTTTTGGTAAACAACTGAATGCGCAACCGAGAGCTTGGATATTCACCTCAGCCACGTTAGCGGTTAAGAG
>JBEDKX010000105.1:0-4315 GCA_041171965.1 Pseudomonadota bacterium
TAAGGATTCTGAATGCCATAACGGCGCATGACCGTTTGGATAGGCTCTGCGAGCACTTCCCAGCTGGCATCTAAATCTAGCGCAAGTTTTTCTGGGTTGATTTCAAGTTTATTCAAACCACGTAAGCATGAATCGTAACCTAATAAAGTGTAGCCAAACGCCACGCCCATATTCCGCAACACGGTAGAATCGGTGAGGTCGCGCTGCCAGCGAGAAATAGGTAGCTTTTCAGCCATGTGGCGCAATACTGCATTGGCCAGTCCTAAGTTTCCTTCTGAATTTTCGAAATCAATCGGGTTCACTTTATGCGGCATAGTAGAAGAGCCAACTTCGCCTTCTTTAAGTTTTTGCTTGAAATAGCCAACTGAAACATAACCCCAAATGTCACGATTAAGGTCAATTAAAATCGTATTGATGCGGCTTAAGCAATCGTATAACTCAGCCATATAATCATGCGGCTCAATTTGAATAGTCATCGGGTTGTAAACTAAACCCAAGGATTCTACAAAAGTCTTGGCAAAACTTTCCCAATCAAACGTAGGGTAAGCAGATAAATGCGCGTTAAAGTTACCTACTGCGCCATTGATTTTGCCTAGGATTTCATTGTTGATTAATTGTTTTTGCTGACGTTGCAAACGGTACACCACGTTCGCTAATTCCTTACCCATCGTCGTTGGCGAAGCTGTTTGGCCATGCGTGCGAGACAGCATCGGTTGTGCTGCAAGTTGGTGTGATAATTCACTTAGGCGCGCGACTAAATCCGCTAAAAATGGCAACATTACCGCGTCACGCGCAGTTTTTAGCATTAACGCGTGTGATAAATTATTAATGTCTTCTGAAGTGCAGGCAAAGTGAATAAACTCACTGGCTTTTTTAACTTCCACATTGCTGTCAAACTTGGCTTTAAGCCAATATTCAAGCGCTTTTACATCATGATTGGTACGCGCTTCTATGGTTTTAACTTCGGCGGCATCTGCCTCGCTAAAATTAGCAATAGCAGCATCAAGCTCTGTAACAGTGGCAACACTAAAAGTCGCGATTTCAGCTAATTCAGGGGCGGCAGATAACGCTTTTAGCCATTCAATCTCGACCCAAGCGCGGTGTTTAATCAGTGCATATTCACTAAAGTAAGGGCGTAGCGCATCTAATTTTGTTTGATAGCGGCCATCAAGGGGAGATAGCGCGTTTAGGGTGGTCAGTGACATAAAAAAAGCTCAAATAACGAATGAATAATGCGCTATTTTACCTTAATTTATAACGATAACTTTATTGATATTTTGTTCGTAATTTATAAACGCTTGCTAAAGCTAGTCGCAGTCATTCCGATTTGTGCCGGAATAACTGCGCGTCAGATAGCTTACGCGACTAACATATCTACAAACACATTCACTGGCGTAGCTTCTAATTTAGCTTGATCTAAACACAACGCTAAAATATCTGCTTGTTTCTTTGCATCAAAACGGCGTGCTAAATTCACTTGGAATTTTTTAACTAACTCAGGGATGCCTTGGCCACGGCGACGTCTATGGCCGATTGGGTATTCCACAGCGATATTGTCTGAGCTGCTGCCATCTTTAAAGAATACTTGAATGGCGTTGGCGATTGAGCGTTTTTCTGGGTTTAGGTAGTCTGCTGAGTATTCTGCTTTTTCTACGCAGGCCATTTTTGCGCGGATTGCATCAATACGTGGGTCACTCGCCACGTCGTTTTCATAATCTTTGGCGGTTAAGTTGCCTTTTAATAGGCCGATAGTGGCCATGTATTGTATGCAATGGTCACGGTCAGCTGGATTATCTAGCGGGCCGGTTTTGTCAATAATACGAATTGCTGATTCATGTGTGGTGATGACAATTCTATCGATTTCAGCGATTTGCGCTAGCGTTTGTAATTTATTGCCAACTTGCGCGTTTAATTGAATCGCGCATTCCACTGCTGTTTGTGCATGAAATTCAGCTGGGAATGAGATTTTGAATAATACTTGTTCCATCACATACGAGCCGTAACCGCGTTGAAATTTGAATGCATTGCCTTTAAATAACACATCGTAAAAGCCCCATGTTTTTGCAGTAAGTGCTGATGGATAACCCATTTCACCTTGCATAGTCATCCAAGCTAAACGTACTGCGCGGCTGGTTGCATCACCCGCTGCCCATGATTTACGTGAGCCAGTATTTGGGCTATGGCGATAAGTACGCAAGCTTTGGCCATCAACAAACGCGTTAGAAACGGCATTGATAATATCTTCTTTATTGCCGCCTAGTAATTTTGTGACAACGGCTGTTGAGGCTATTTTTACTAAAATAACGTGATCTAAACCTACGCGGTTAAAGCTGTTTTCTAGGGCCAAAACGCCCTGAATTTCATGCGCTTTAATCATGGCAGTCAACACATCTTTCATGGTAAGTGCAGCTTTACCTTCAGCAACATTTTTACGTGAAAGATAATCAGCGGTGGCTAAAATGCCACCTAAGTTGTCTGATGGGTGACCCCATTCAGCGGCTAACCAAGTATCGTTAAAATCTAACCAGCGTATCATCGCACCAATATTGAATGCCGCTAAAATTGGATCTAATTGGAAGTTAGTGCCCGGTACTTTTGCACCATTTGGTACGATAGTACCGGCGACTACTGGGCCCAATAATTTGGTACAAGCTGGGTAGTCTAGTGCTTCAAAACCGCAACCTAATGTATCCATTAAGCAATTACGGGCGGTATCAAAAGCTTCGTCAGATTTGATTTCAAAATCAGCCACATAATTGGCAATATCGACGATTACTTGGTCTGGAGCAGGGCGTACGTTAGAGATATGAGATGACATAAGGCGCTTTCTGAGATTTAAAAATGATTAAAATTAACGATTATTTAGGGCAACGTATGGGCGATTATCTGGCCCGGTATATTCAGCATTTGGGCGAATGATTTTATTATCAATGCGCTGCTCAATCACATGTGCAACCCAGCCGGTAGTGCGTGAAATAACGAAAATTGGTGTGAACATGCCGGTTGGAATGCCCATCATGTGGTAGCTAGATGCGCTATACCAATCGAGGTTAGGGAACATTTTTTTCTCACGCCACATCACTTCTTCAATTCTTGCCGAGATGTCAAAAAGTGTCATGTTGCCAGCATCAGCACACAACTTGCGGCTAACTTCTTTGATTGATTCGTTACGCGGGTCCGCAATGGTGTAAACCGGATGACCAAAACCGATGATAATTTCTTTCTTGGCCATGCGTTGCAAAATATCTGCTTCGGCTTCGTCAGCATTTTTATAACGCTCAATAATTTCCATTGCCGCTTCATTCGCGCCACCATGTTTCGCGCCACGTAGCGCGCCAATCGCGCCGGTAATGCAGGAATACATGTCAGATAAGGTGCCTGCGATGACTCGGCCAGTAAAGGTAGATGCGTTAAATTCATGCTCGGCATAAAGCACTAAAGAGGTGTTCATCGCATCAATATGTAGTTGACTAGGTGCGCTTCCGTGCAATACGTGTAAAAAGTGTGCCGCGATGCTGTCATCGCCAGTTTCTACGTTAACACGTTTGCCATTATGGCTAAAGTGGTACCAATACAGCAAAATTGAGCCAAAACAGCTGATCAATCGGTCACCTAAATCTTTGGCCGCTGCTGTATTACGGTCAGCGGCTTCTGGTTCTAAAGTACCTAACATCGCGCAAGCAGTTCGCATCACATCCATCGGATGAGTATTCTTTGGAATTTGCTCTAATACTGCTTTAAGTGCATCTGGCAAACTACGTAATTTTTTAAGTTTTGCATGGTAAGCACTTAATTCTGATTTATTTGGCAATTCACCGTGAATTAATAAATAAGCCACTTCTTCAAACGTCGAATTTTTGGCTAATTCAATAATGTCGTAGCCACGGTAATGTAAATCGTTCCCGGTATGGCCAACGGTACAAATGGCTGTGGTGCCGGCAGTAACGCCAGCAAGGGCTACACCTTTTTTTGTTTTTTTAGGTGCTTCAGTGGTGTTGGTCATGGCTATTTTCTCCCGATATTGCTGTTTAGCTGGTTATATAATTAAGCTTTTTCTTGCTTAAACAAAGCATCTAATTTTTGCTCAAAGGCGTGATAACCCAAATGCTCATAAAGATCGGCACGTGTTTGCATTAAGCCAATGACATTTTTTTGGGTGCCTTCTTTACGCATGGTTTCATACACGGTAAGCGCGGCTTGATTCATAGCACGGAAAGCTGACAGCGGGTAAAGCACCATGCCGACATCAGCGGTGCGCAACTCATCAACGGTAAATAATGGCGTGCTACCAAATTCAGTAATATTGGCTAAAATT
>JBEDKX010000106.1:0-4517 GCA_041171965.1 Pseudomonadota bacterium
TAAATAAAGCGTAGATAATATTGATGGATTAAAACGAATAATTCTAATTTGGCATTAGTTGGAGTGTTAGATCTTAGTGTTAGATCTTAGTGTTAGATCTTAAAATTAGATCTAGGCATTAAAACCAAAAATTGAATTTAGGCCGCGTGAGTAGTCGCAGCGCGTAATAAAGTTAGAATTGATGTCAATTCCGTCTTCACAGCTTCAAAATTAAAACTCACGCTATTAGTCACTTCAACTGCACTTGCTGAAATTTGACTAGCAGCATTTGATGGCGCAGCCTCTAATTTGAATTCCGGACCATCAAGGCGGTTACGCGCGCCACTGATAGTAAAGCCTTGCTCGTATAACAACTGATAATAGCGACGATTACCCCGGCGTTTAACGGGTTTTAGCTGAGTGAACTCTTGTTCCCAATATCTGAGCACGTGCGGCTTAACCCCGCAAAGCTCACTAACTTCACCAATGGTGAAGTAGCGCTTGGCCGGTATTGGCGGTAGCTGCAATTTTACAAGGGGTTCGCTCATACTATTTAACTTGCCTAATATTAGTTAAGATAATTAGCTTCAACTTTACTTTTCAATTTTTGGCTGGCATGAAAAGTAACAACGCGACGTGCAGAAATAGGAATTTCCTCACCTGTTTTAGGATTACGGCCTGGACGTTCTGATTTTTTACGTAACTCAAAGTTACCAAAACCTGACAGCTTTACGCTGTCACCAGCTTCCAAAGCAATTCTAACTTCTTCAAAGAACGCTTCTACCATATCTTTGGCTTCACGTTTATTTAAACCAACTTGCTCATAAAGCAAGTCTGCAAGTTCAGCTTTTGTTAATGTCATACTACGCTCCCATTTCCAGCTTTTATAAGCTTTTTTTAATGTACCGATTTTTGATTCTAATCTTGTACTATATTGCTTGTTACAAACAATTTCTTACAAAAAAACCACCAAACGAATCATACCGTTTAATGGCTTAGTTTCTAAGTGTTGCACCAAAGTTATCTTGTAGCAACTGCAGTACATTTGCGATGGCAGCATCCGCATCAGCATCCGTCAAAGTTTTTTGAGTATCGTGCATAAGTACTGATAATGCAAGGCTTTTTTTGTTTTCAGCGATACCTTGGCCTTGATATAAATCGAATAATGCCACGTCAAAAACAAGCGCTATATTCGCCTTTTTTACAGCACTTAATAAGGCATTTACCGCGACATCGGCATCTACTACTACCGCTAAATCTCTACGGACTGGCAGTAATTTTGAGACTTCTTGATAACTAGGAATTTGACGATTTAAAACAGCATCGGCCTGTAGTTCAAATAAAAATGTACTTTTGCTTAAACTGTAGTGTTGTTGCCATTTTGGGTGCAACTTGCCTAACCAGCCGATGGCTATGCCATTTAGTAAAATTCTGGCAGTTTGGCCTGGGTGTAAGGTCACGTGCTCGGCTTTTTCGTAAGTCACTTGCTTGTGCGCGTTTGCTCCACCAAGTAAGGCATCCACATGCGCTTTCACTTCAAAAAAATCTACATCGGATGCATCGGCAGACCATTGCTCAGGTTTTGCGCTACCGTAAGCCAGACCAGAAATGTAAGTAGATTCAACAAATGCTAGGCTTGAATCTTGGCTATTTTTCTGAAAATAGGCTGCGCCGACTTCAAACAACATGGCTCGATCTTGCTTACGGTTAAGGTTATAAACTAGCGTATCTAGCAAACCGCCCCACAAACTTGTACGCATTACACTTAAATTGCTTGCGATTGGATTTTTGAGCTTAATTGGGTTGGCGTTGCCTAATAAATCACGCTCCCAGCTTTCATCAACAAAACTATAATTAACCACTTCTTGGTAACCTGAAGAAACTAAACAGTCACGTAATTTATTGAGTGGACTTTTCGCTTCTGGCGCTTCTAACATGGTTAAAGCAGCCACTGGCGGTGTTGCTGGAATATGATCGTAGCCATGTAGACGTGCGATTTCTTCGATTAAATCTTCTTCAATGGCAATATCAAAGCGGAAACTTGGTGGTGTAATAATGAAAACATCATCTGCAGTGGTAAAAGAAAAACCAAGCTGGGTTAATAATTGCGCAACTTTATCCTGGGTAAATGGAATGCCTAATACTGAAACAAGGCGTGCGAGCCTCAACTTAACCGGATTACGGTTTGGCAACACACTGATAAGCTCGCTTACTTCTGCGGCTTTACCGCCACATATTTGTTGAATCAGTGCTGTAGCATATTCAATCGCATGACGTGTATTGCCAAAATCGACACCACGCTCAAATCGGTAAGATGAATCGGTACTTAAGCCTAATCGACGCGCTTTTCCGGTTATAACAGCAGGCGTGAAAAATGCACTTTCCAGGAAAATATTAAGAGTGTCATCTTTGACAGAGCTAGACTTGCCACCCATCACGCCGGCTAGCGCGATTGCGCCACTAGCATCGGCAATGACTAAATCATCCGTTTTTAATGTGACAGCTTGATCATTAAGTAGCACTAAAGATTCGCCCTCTTTAGCGAAACGAACCGCTAAATCGCCATTTAATTTATCCGCATCAAAGGCATGCATTGGCTGACCAAGCGCTAACAATACATAATTAGTCACATCGACCACCGCACTAATACTGCGTAAACCACTGCGCTCCAAGCGCTTAAGCATCCAGCTAGGCGTAGTGGCTTTTGCATTAATACCACGAATAAGACGGCCACAATCTCGCGGACAAGCGGTTTGTTCAGTAACCACTATATTTTTCACTTCAGACAATTCGGCAGTCACGGCTGAAATCGTTTCAAAACTAGTGCTTGCACCGGTAATAGCAGCAACGTCACGCGCAATGCCTTTAAGGCTTAAACAGTCACTTCTGTTTGGCGTGAGTTTAAGTGTGAACAGATGGTCATCTAAATCCAAATGCTCACGAATACTTTGACCAATCACAGCATCGCTGTCTAGTTCAAGTAAACCGGTGGCTTCTTCACTAATGCCAAGCTCTTTGGAAGAACACATCATGCCAAATGATTCAATACCACGCACTTTGGCCTGCTTAATTGAAAAACCCGGCAACTCTGCGCCCACCAAAGCACACGGTGCAATTAAGCCGACACGCGCATTAGCAGCACCACATACAATTTGTACTGGCTCAGCCAAACCAACATCAACCGTACAAACTTGTAAACGATCAGCATCAGGATGTTTAACTGCGGCTAATATTTTTGCCACCACCACCTTGCTGAAAGGCGCGGCTACTGCCTGCATTTCTTCAACCTCAAGCCCAGTCATGGTTAAAGCATGACTTAAAGCTTGACTGTCTAAATCTGTATTAACAAGGCTACGTAACCAATTTTCTGAAAACTGCATAATGCTTTGTGACCTTAATTATTATGTTTTAACTTTTTTGTTAAATACGTACTTATTAAATAAAGTACTTATCTGAATTGGCTTAAAAAGCGTAAGTCATTATTAAAGAAATGACGCAAATCATTCACGCCATAACGCAACATAGCCAAGCGCTCTACACCCAAACCAAAAGCGAAACCGCGATATTTTTCATGGTCTACATTCACATGTTTAAACACTTCTGGATGCACCATACCGCAACCACCAATCTCCAACCAACCGCCATTCCAGCTCATATCCATCTCAGCTGAGGGCTCAGTAAATGGGAAAAATGAAGGTCTAAATCTAACGGTTAAATCGTCACGCTCAAAGAATTTTTGTAGGAAATCTTGCACAACGCCTTTTAAATTAGCAAAACTAATCTCTTCATCGACCCACAAACCTTCTACTTGGTGAAACATCGGTGAATGTGTGGCATCAGAATCGACGCGGTACACACGACCAGGCGCAATAATTTTTAGTGGCGGTGTTTTGTTATTTTTTAGGGCATTTTCCATGTAATGAATTTGCACCGGCGAAGTATGCGTTCTCAGTACATTCGCTTCGTCGATATAAAACGTGTCGTGCATAGCTCGTGCCGGATGATCTTCTGGAATATTAAGCGCGGTGAAATTGTAAAAATCTGATTCAATTTCTGGGCCAGTAGCCACTTCAAAACCAATGGAATGGAATAGTTGCTCAATACGCTGCAGCGTTAGTGTTACCGGGTGCAAACCCCCTTGAGATTGTGAACGTGCGGGCAAGGTAACATCAATAGATTCCTGTGCGAGCTGTTTCGCTTGCTCTACATTCAACAACGCTTCACGGCGTGCGCTAAGCGCAGCTTCAACACCTTGTTTCACTACGTTAATGGCAGCACCTGCGGCTGGACGCTCCTCATTACTAAGCTTACCCAAGCCTTTTAAAGCATCTGTGAGTAAGCCAGTCTTGCCTAAATACTTCGCTTTAGCCACTTCTAAATCGTTCATCGTAATGCTGTTAGCAAAATCGATTTGTGCTTCTGAAATTAAATGCGTTAAATCTGCCATGTTATTTGTTATCTTTAATTGACTTTGCGTTGATTTTCTGCAGAAAATTGACTGCATTTACTATGATAATGTATTGATTACACTATGTAAT
>JBEDKX010000107.1:0-4287 GCA_041171965.1 Pseudomonadota bacterium
TATTTTAGTACCGGCGATTGGCCATTATTATGAAAACAATGAGCAGGCGCAACGCGATGAAGCAATGCGTTCTTGCGGTATGGCAGCCATGAATATTATGCTGGCCGCAAAAGACATGGGCTACGACACTTGCCCAATGGATGGTTTTGATTTCGATGCTGTTGCCAAACTATTACATTTGCCGGCTGACCACACGCCAGCGATGTTTGTCGTAGTTGGTAAAGCACTCAAACCAGCGGCGGTAAGAAGTGGGCAATTAACAATGAATGAAGTCGTGATAAACAATACTTTTTAATAACAATAATAAAATTTTTTAATACAATTATTTAATAAATTTAAAGCAATAAATCTTAAGGAAGTAACCGTGTTAATTAGCAACAACATCACAGTACAGTTTGGCGCTAAGCCATTATTTGAAAACGTCTCAGTAAAATTTGGCGATAATAATCGTTACGGTTTAATTGGCGCAAACGGCTGCGGAAAATCGACTTATATGAAAGTGCTGGCTGGCGAATTAGTGCCTAGTGCTGGTAACATTTCTATTGATAGCCATGAACGCATGTCTTTTCTTCACCAAGACCAGTTTGCTTACGAAGACCAACGCGTGTTGGACGTAGTGATGATGGGCCATGAAGAAATGTGGAAAGCCAACGTAGAAAAAAATGCCATCTATGCTGACTTAGAAGCTACAGAAGATGACTACATGCGCGCTGCCGAACTTGAAGGCGTGTTTGCTGAATATGACGGCTATACCGCTGAAGCGCGTGCTGGCGAGCTGTTACTTGGCGTAGGTATTCCTATTGAGCAACACACTGGCCTAATGAGCGCAGTTGCGCCGGGTTGGAAACTGCGCGTTTTGCTGGTGCAAGCGCTGTTTTCTAATCCAGATATTTTGTTGCTAGATGAGCCAACCAACAACTTGGACATTAACACCATTCGCTGGCTAGAAGATGTGCTGAATAATCGTGATTGTACGATGGTGATTATTTCGCATGACAGACACTTTTTAAATCAAGTCTGTACGCATACTTGCGATATGGATTATGGCAAAATCTCTATGTATCCAGGTAATTATGATGATTACATGGAAGCCAGTACTGCTGCCCGTGCGCAAGCCACTAAAGATAACGACAAAGCCAAATTGATGGTGGCTGAATTACAAGACTTCGTGCGCCGCTTCTCTGCCAATGCCTCTAAAGCTAAGCAAGCAACCAGCCGCGCCAAGAAAATCGATAAAATTAAAATTGAAGAATTTAAACCGTCTTCACGCCAATATCCGTTTATTCGCTTTGACTTTGATGAGAAAGATAAACTTTACCGTAATGCCGTTGAGTTGAAAAAATTGAGTCACGGCTTTGATCATATTTTATTTAATGATGTAGATATGATGTTTGAAGCAGGTGAAAAAGTAGCAATTATTGGTGAGAATGGTATTGGTAAAACCACATTCTTACGTTGCTTAGCGCGTGATTTAGAACCTAAACACGGTGAAGTAAAATGGGCAGAAAAAGCCAACATTGGCTACTTTGCACAAGATCATGAATATGAATTTGAGCAAGGTGAAGAACTATTTGACTGGATGTCACATTACAGACAGCCTGGCGATGACGACCAAGTAGTGCGTAGCATGTTGGGTCGTTTATTATTTGGTGGTGATGATACTAAAAAATCAGTCAAAGTGTTATCCGGTGGTGAAAAAGGCCGCATGCTATATGGCAAAATGATGTTGGCCAGAACCAACGTTATGCTGATGGATGAGCCGACCAACCATATGGACATGGAATCTATTGAAGCGTTGAATACTGCCTTGGATAAATACAAAGGCACCCTATTCTTCGTCAGCCATGACAGGGAATTTGTAAGCTCAATCGCAACACGTATTATTGAAATTAAAGCCGATAAAATAATAGACTTTACTGGCAACTATGAAGATTACTTAGCTAGCCAAGGCGTTGATTAAACTAGTTTGAACTGCTTTAAAAAAGGTGTGCTGATACAATTAGCGCACCTTTTTTATTTTAGAGCTTTGCACGAGGCTGAATAGGCTTAAATTAATACAAAATCCCCAATTTTCGTCATTTCCGCGAAGGCGGGAATCTATTTTAATCAACCACCTAACTGGATCCCCGCCTTCGCGAGGATGACGGATTCGTGAGGTTTTAGGGATAACTTTGCCTCGTACAAAGCGCTCTATTTAACATTTTCATTTTATCCAACGTTCTTTAATTTAGATAACCTAAAAAATAGCGAATTAAACGCTTAAAAATTACTTGGTAAAATACCTAGCACCCATTTGATTTAAGTCAACACATAAGCCTAATGAAAAGAACATATTAAGAACAGCGGTTACGATGACGTAACCTGACGATTCTTTGCAAAAGGGCTTTTATCATGACATTACTTTTCAATCTTTTATCAACTGACTACGGCCTTACAAGTTTAGCCGTCATTGTCTTTGTTTTGGGTATGTGCGTCTTCTTTTATTCATATTTCAAACGTAAAATGGACGAAGATGCAAAAAGTGCTGGTGAATAATTAATCCTGAAGAGCAACATTATTGGGATTATTTGATGATTAATTGATAACGAAGCATTAATGCTCGCTATAATTAATGCGCTGAACTTAGTGTTTAGCGGAACAGTCTTCATGTGTTACGAAGTTTAATCACCAAAAATTCTAAACATAATAATGCTCAATAAAAAAACGCGTTACCTCGTTAATCTTAAGTATGTGGCGCTGCTAGTCAGCGCAATGGTTTCATGGCAATCAAATACTATTTTTGCCAAAGAATCTATTTGGTATCAATCTGACGACCCACTAAAAACAAAAGCATTTACTCCGCCGCCGATTCCTGAAGGCTATCTCGAACGCGGCGTATGTGACACGATGACTGATGAAAAGAAACTTTCGTTAGCAGATGTTGCCGAGACAGCACTTTGTAACAACCCACAAACGCAAGAAGCTTATGCCAGCGCCAGAGTTCAGGCTGCGCAAGTGGGCATCGCCCAATCAGCTTATTTGCCTACTGTCATTGATAATATTGCTAGTAACCTGAACATCACATTTCCACAACAAACCACTCGCAGCAATCCCTACAGCAACCTCAGTAATAATATTGTTGCATCTTATCTGCTGTATGACTTTGGGAATCGAGATGCAGCCTTAGAAAATGCACGGCAATTACTGCAGGCCGCCAGCGCTACACAAAGTAATGTAGTGCAAATCGTATTGCTCAGTGCCATTCAGGCATATTATCAAGTGCAAGCTAGCACGGCTGCGCTTGAAGCTGCCTTAGAAGCAGAACATGCCAGTGAAGAAAGTTTTAAAGCAGCTCAAGCACGCTACCTAGCCGGCGTATCGACACCGGCTGATAAATTACAAGCGCAAACATTATTTGCTCAAAATACACTGAACAGAATCAGCATTGAAGGCAACTTAAAAAACGCATACGGTACGTTGGCAAATGTAATGGGCTTAGCCGCCAACCAAAATCTTAAAATAATGCCTAGCGTGATTGTAGAAACAAGCAACAATATAGAGCAAGATATTCAAGCCCTTATCGAACAAGCTGGTAGCCGTAGACCAGATTTAATGGCTAGCGAGGCGCAATTAAAGGCGGCTCAAGCGAGCATAGAGGTCAGTAAAGCTGCGTCAAAGCCTATCGTATCGATTGGTGTATCTAATGGATTTCAATCAGGCAATAGTCTTGCATCTAGCGACAATTCATCATTGGGTGTGACGGTGTCTATTCCAATATTTAGCGGCTATGCGCCTACCTATAGAATACGTGCAGCAGAAGCCAATTTTGATGTACGCACTGCACAGCGAGATAAATTACGCTTACAAATATCATTAGATGTATGGCGTGCTTACCAAAACTTGCATACCGCAAATGAGTCTATTAAAGCCGCAGTAATATTAGTCAGCAGCGCAGAGGAATCATCTCGCGTAGCCATGGGGCGCTACAAAGCCGGTGTTGGCAATATATTAAATTCTATTAACGCACAAAGCGCACTTGCTAGCGCACGCCAGCAACAAATTCAGGCAACACTCAACTGGAATATTGCCCGTGCTACATTAGCACAAGCTATTGGTAGCCTAGATAACGCCATGATCCAATTACTTCCAGCCGCTAAAAATCAATAAGTTGATCTATTAGCGACAATTACACAGCGCCATTCATCAAAAGATAATCCCGAAAGATAATTATGAGCCGCATCACTAAGAAGGTCACTGTTTCAATCATATTAATAGGCATAGTCAGTGGCGCTATTTATTACTATAAAC
>JBEDKX010000108.1:0-4252 GCA_041171965.1 Pseudomonadota bacterium
GTTTTTTCATAGTAAGCGTCGATTCTTGCGCGAGCTAATTTCAACTTCTCTAAAGTTTCAGGAATGAATTTTTGACCACCAAAGCCTGGGTTGACTGACATTAATAAAATCATGTCCACTTTATCCATCACGTGATCTAAATAACTAAGTGACGTTGCTGGGTTAAATACCAAACCTGACTTACAGCCTTGCTCACGGACCAAGCTCAAGCTACGGTCAATGTGGTCAGACGCTTCTGGGTGAAAAGTAATGATATTTGCGCCGGCTTTTGCAAAGTCAGGAATAATGCGATCAACCGGTTTTACCATAAGGTGTACGTCAATTAGCGCGCCAACTTTTTTAGCCGTTTCTCGGATGGCATCGCACACTAAAGGCCCGATGGTTAAGTTAGGCACGTAGTGATTATCCATCACATCAAAATGCACAATATCCGTACCAGAGATGATGACATCTTCAATCTCTTGGCCTAATTTAGCAAAATTAGCAGAAAGAATACTAGGGGCAATTCTAAAAGTTTTATCCATGGCAAAAGTCCATTATCTTTAAATGTTAATGTAAGTACAATTTTTAACTACTTATTCTAATCCGTTATTTTAACCATATTCTTAACTTTAGGATAAGGTTCTTGCTTAACAACCGCCAATCCATCAAAATTGCACCTATGCAGTTATATGTCATTGGCGTTAATCACAACACCGCGCCCATTCAAATTCGTGAAAATGTTGCTTTTAACAGTGAACATCTGGGCAGTGCTTTGCGCGAATTAACCCAGCACGATGCTACGGAAGCGGCTATTTTATCCACCTGTAACCGCACCGAGCTTTACTGTAGTGCAGATAGCCCGGAAAAACCGCTCAATTGGTTGTCGCAGTATCACAAGTTAGATAGCCGCGCGATTCAACCTTATATTTATACATTGCCGAATGATGAGGCTGTTAAACATGCCTTTAGAGTAGCTTCTGGCTTAGACAGCATGGTGCTAGGCGAGCCGCAAATTTTAGGTCAATTTAAACAATCCGTCAAAATCGCGCAAGATGCAGGTACGCTAGGTACGCTGTTACACAAACTATTTCAACGTACTTTCGAAGTGGCAAAAGAAGTGCGCACCAACACAGACATTGGCGCAAACTCTATCTCGATGGCCGCCGCAGCAGTGAAGCTGGCGCAGCGTATTTTTGGCGATATTAAAGACCAGAAGGTTTTATTTATTGGCGCGGGTGAAATGATAGAACTTTGCGCTGACCACTTTGCCGCACAAAAGCCTAAAAGCATGATGGTGGCTAATCGTACCTTAGAGCGTGGTGAAGCCTTAGCGGCAAAAATGAGTTTGCAGGGCATTACAGCGCAAGCGATTTTACTAAACGATTTACCTGAGCGCTTTGCCGAATTTGATATTGTGATTACTAGCACTGCTAGCCAATTGCCAATTGTAGGTTTAGGTATGGTGGAAAGCGCGATTAAAACACGTCGTCATCGGCCGATTTTTATGGTGGATTTGGCCGTTCCAAGGGATATTGAAGCCGAAGTTGCAGCTTTAGACGATGTATTCTTGTATACCGTGGATGATCTTGCGCAAGTTGTGAGCGATGGCATGGTTAATCGCCAAACTGCCGCAGTGGATGCGGAAATAATTGTGGCCGCACGGGTAGAAAGTTTTATGCACTGGCTCAAAAAGCGCGATGCGGTGCCGACTATAAAAGCCCTACGAGACCAAGCCGAGACGACACGCAAAGTTGAGCTAGACAAAGCCATTAAAATGATTCAAAAAGGCGAAAATGCAGAAAAAGTGTTAGAGGCCCTAAGCAATGCATTAACCAATAAATTTTTACACGCACCTAGCCATGCACTTAACCAGGCGCATGGCGATGAACACGCTAAGCTGGAAAATTTATTAATACAGTTGTACCACATTAAAACTTAAGTTTAATGACAAATTAAGCTGCACTAAAAGACACCACACAATGAAACCCAGTATGATTACAAAGCTCGCCAATTTGAGCGAGCGTTTAGAAGAAATAAACCGGTTAATGAGCTCTGAAAATGCGACCAGTAACATGGATAATTATCGCAAAATCACCCAAGAGCACGCGGAGATTACGCCTATCGTAGAGCAGTACCGTGCGTTTGAGCAGGTTGAAGCGGACATGAATGAAGCGCAGAAAATGCTTAGCGACCCAGACATGAAAGAATTTGCCCAAGAAGAAATTGAGCAATGCAAAGCTAAAACTGAAGAGATTGAAAAGAATCTACAGACCTTACTATTGCCTAAGGATCCTAATGATGACAGAAACTTATTTTTAGAGATTCGCGCCGGCACCGGTGGTGATGAATCTGGCTTATTTGCCGGCGACCTTTTTAGAATGTATTCTCGCTACGCGGAACGCCAACGCTGGAAAGTGGAAGTGGTGTCGGCCAATGAATCTGAAATTGGTGGCTACAAGGAAATTATTGCCAAAATTGAAGGCTACGGTGCCTATTCAAAACTTAAATTTGAATCCGGCGTACATAGAGTTCAGCGCGTACCCGATACAGAAACGCAAGGCAGAATTCATACGTCAGCATGTACGGTTGCGATATTGGCAGAAGCGGATGAAGTGTCCGACGTTGTCATTAATCCGGCTGAAATTCGTATCGATACTTATCGAGCCAGTGGTGCTGGTGGTCAGCATATTAATAAAACCGATTCTGCCGTGCGTATTACGCACCTGCCAACGGGCATTGTGGTGGAGTGCCAAGATGATCGTAGTCAGCATAAAAATAAAGCGCAAGCGATGAGCGTGCTGGTCGCAAGAATTAAAGATGCCGAAGTGCGCGCGCAGCAATCAAAGATTGCCAGTGAGCGTAAAAGCTTAATTGGCTCTGGCGACCGTTCTGAGCGCATCAGAACTTACAACTATCCGCAAGGCCGCATTACCGATCATCGTATTAACCTGACTCTGTATAAAATTGACGCGATTACTGAAGGTGATATGGATGAATTGATAGGCGCGCTTTCAGCTGAACATCAAGCTGATTTGCTGGCTAGTTTGAGTGATGACAATTAAGGGGTTAATTCACAATTATTTGCTTAAATGACCTTCTCATACACCGTTAAATCGAGCTTACTTGGCGCTACAGCGCGATTAAACTCTAAGGAAGCTAGCTATGAAGCCCAACTGCTTTTGCAAGCGGTGCTGGGTGTTAATCGCGCATGGATAATTTCTCACGCAAATGATGCCCTAGAAACCTTAAGTAATATAGCTTTTGAAGCACTAATTAATCGCCGTTTAAATGGTGAACCGGTTGCTTATATTTTGGGCCATAGGGAGTTTTATGGTTTAGATTTGCTAGTGACACCGGACACCTTAATTCCCCGACCAGATACTGAGACTTTGGTTGAGGCGGCATTGGCTAAAATCCCTCAAAGCGCCGCCTCACAAAAAAACACCTCAATAACCCCGTCATTCCGACGAAAGTCGGAATCTAGTGGCGTTGAGCAATATAGCCAAAAGACGCTGGATTCCGACTTTTGTCGGAATGACGAAATGAGTGTTTTGGATTTAGGTACTGGTACAGGTGCAATTGCCTTAGCGATTGCAAAAAATCGACCAGAAGTATTGCTTACCGCAGTTGATGCCTCGATTGGTGCTCTTGAAGTCGCCAAAAAAAATGCGCAGAATCTAGCTATTTCAAACGTTCAGTTTCTATTAAGTCATTGGTTTGATGGTCTTGCAGACGAGAATAATGGCTGTGCGAAATTCGATATCATTGTCAGTAATCCGCCTTATATTGAACAAAACGACATTCATTTAAGCCAAGGTGATTTACGTTTTGAGCCGATTTCTGCGCTAGCCTCGGGTAAAGATGGTTTAGATGACATTCGTCAAATAATTGATGATTGTCTGATTCACCTAAAACCACAAGGCTGGTTGATGTTGGAGCATGGTTATAATCAAGCTGAATCAGTAGCAGATTTAATGGCAGAAACTGGTTTAACTTGCATAGCAACCATCAAAGATTTAGGCGGTAATGACCGCGTGACTATCGCCAAAAACCCTTTAATTGTCAGTACGCACTGGGATTAATTAAACTATTTTAATGCTAAATATTCGTCTTTTAGCGCCACATAATTATCTGCCGATAGCTTCAAATGCGCGATTTCCTCAAGGCTTAACGCACGTATTTTTTTAGCTGGGCGGCCCATATACAAATAGCCGCTTTCTAACACTTTGCCTTCAGGCACTAAACTACCGGCACCTAGTAACACCTGTTT
>JBEDKX010000109.1:0-4249 GCA_041171965.1 Pseudomonadota bacterium
CTGCATATTTTTATAAAACAATAAGTCTTCTTTGATATGTATATTTTCGTCATGCACTAGATTTAATTCTTTTTCTAGATTATTTAGTGCAGCTTGTTCAATTTGAAACTGTCGCTCAATTTGTATGAGCTTAGTTTGTAAACTTTGATTGTCGAATACTGATTTCTTTAGCTTTTCCCCAAGGCTTAGTCCACCAGCCGCGTATTGCCAGTAGGCGATTAAATAGCCACCCAGCACCAATAACAGCGTAACAGACCATTGAAAATACCATGGGCGCCTTGATCTAACAGCCACTTGCTTTGCAGTCAGGCCAAAATGGCGTCTAATTCTTCTTCTAACTGGTTTCATTGATTTTATTCAGCACATGCCTAAGGTAAAAGAGGCACCACTTCTAAACCTCTATTCTCAGGCAAACCAAACATAATATTCATATTTTGCACTGCCTGGCCAGCCGCACCCTTCACTAAATTATCTATCACAGACAATATGACCACAACATTACTAGCTTGTGGCTGATGCACGGCAATTCGACAAATATTAGACCCACGCACAGAACGGGTTTCTGGGTGCGCTCCTTTTGGCAATACATCTACGAAACGCTCGTTAGCATAACGCGCCTCAAACAAAGACTGCAAGTCAGTTTCTTTAGTTAATTTTGCATATAAAGTAGCGTGAATGCCACGAATTAAAGGCGTTAGATGTGGCACAAAGGTAAAACCAACTTCAGTATTTGCCATATTGGTCAAACCTTGGCTGATTTCAGGTAAATGTCTATGTCCAGCCACACCATAGGCTTTAAAGTTATCTGCAGATTCAGCGAATAAACTATGCACTTCTGCTTTGCGGCCAGCGCCACTGACGCCAGACTTAGTGTCAGCAATCAAATAACTAGTATCCACTACGCCGGCTTCTAGCAAGGGCATAAAGCCAAGCTGCACAGCCGTTGGATAACAGCCTGGGTTGGCTACTAAACGTGCAGTCTTAATGGCTTCACGGTTTAATTCTGGTAAACCATACACCGCACTGGCGACCAAATCTGGGCAGGCATGGGTCATGGCGTACCACTTTTCCCAAGTACTGATATCTTTAATCCGGAAGTCAGCGGCTAAATCCACCACACGTACACCTTTTTCTAATAGCTCACGGGTTTGCTGCATAGCAATACCGTTAGGCGTAGCAAAAAATACGACATCACACTCACCTAGATTCGCCTTTGCTGGGTCAGTAAACACCAAATTGACATAGCCACGTAGGTTTGGAAACATGTCAGCCACCGCTGAACCTGCATCACCACGTGAAGTAATTGCAGTTAACTCCACATTTGGATGAACGCTTAACAGACGTAAAAGCTCAACACCTGTATAGCCAGTGCCACCAACAATTCCTACTTTTAGTTTTTTATTATCCATATCACCATCATAACAAACATCGCTTAGCAAAGTTTAAAAACAGAAACATTAGAGAATTAAACAATTCAATTATTTTTGCCTGAAAATTAAAAAAGGCCGCATAAGCGACCTTTTTTAATACTAACCGCCAAATACTTACATTTGCAGTATTAACGTTTAGAGAATTGTTTACGACGACGCGCTTTGCGGAAACCAACTTTTTTACGCTCAACTTCACGCGCATCACGAGTTACAAATCCAGCGTGTGATAACGCGCTTTTTAGGTTTGCATCAAAGTCGATTAAAGCACGAGTAATACCGTGACGCACTGCACCAGCTTGGCCTGACTCACCACCGCCGATTACGTTTACCATAATATCAAAACTAGCTAGGTTGTTAGTTAGCTCTAGTGGTTGACGTAAAATCATACGCGCAGTTACGCGTGAGAAATATTCATCAACAGGCTTATCATTCACAATGATATTGCCCTTACCAACTTTCATAAACACGCGAGCTACTGAGCTCTTGCGACGGCCTGTACCGTAGTTATATTTACCGATCATCTTTTTATATCCTTAGATTGTCAATGCTTGCGGTTGTTGCGCCGCATGTTCATGCGTAGCGCCAGCATAAACTTTCATTTTTTTGATCATGGCGTAACCTAAAGGACCTTTAGGTAACATGCCTTTAACTGCTTTTTCTAAAGCACGACCAGGAAAGCGGTCTTGCATTTTAGCAAAAGTAGTTGTGCTGATACCACCTGGATAACCAGAGTGGCTATGGTAAAGTTTACCATCAGCTTTATTACCAGTTACTTTTAATTTGTCGGCATTAATGACGACAATATAATCACCCGTATCAACGTGTGGTGTATAAATGGTTTTATGTTTGCCGCGTAAACGGTGTGCGATTCCGCTAGCTAAACGTCCAAGCACCAAGTCTGTGGCATCAACCACAAACCATTCGCGCTTCACTTCGTGTGATTTTGCTGAGAAGGTTTTCATTGTCTTATCAATACTATGGCTAAAAAATTTAAGAGGCGGATTTTATGTCGAAGAGTGTGTGTTTGTCAAACATTATGTTGAGCTTTATTATCAATTTAGATTTAAGCTGTTTGACATCACACTAAAATTAAACATATCAGGCGCACATTATGCGCCAAATTGTTAATTTAAGTAAATTATTATCACTATTCTGTGGCCTAAGATTTTCGGTCTAAGCGCAGTTAATTTTATAGTCTTTAAGCATAAAAATTACCATCACTCCTGTCACAATTCAACTTTCTCTCACCTAGCTAAATCTTTGCGCTAATTAAATACTGAGTGGCTAAGCCGATAAATACGCAAAAGCCAAACCAGTTATTCGCTAGGAATGCTTTGAAGCAATTGGTCTTTTCACGCTGCCTGATCAAAAAATAATGATGTATTGCAACACTGGCAGCTAATGCTAAGCCCACATAATAGGCAAAACCTAGGCCTAACAACTGACCTGTCAGCGTTAGCAAGAATAAAGTAAGAGTATAGCAACCCATAACTGCCACTACATCAAAGCGACCAAAAGTAATGGCTGATGATTGTATGCCTATCTTGAGGTCATCTTCACGATCGACCATTGCGTATTCTGTATCGTAAGCAATTGCCCAGCTAATATTAGCCAATAATAAGAGCCAAGCGATAGGCGGAACATAGCCTAAAATTGCCGCAAAAGCCATAGGAATCCCCCAACCGAAGGCGATACCCAAATACGCTTGCGGCATAACAAAAAAACGCTTAGTAAAGGGATAACTTATCGCCAATAGCAAACCCACAAGCGATAATTTAATAGTGAGCGTGTTGAGCATACAAACTAGACCAAAGGCGACTAAACTCAGCATCGCTGCCAGTATATAAGCCTCTTTTTTACTGACTTCGTTGGTCACTAATGGTCGATATTGCGTGCGTGCGACTAAGCCATCATATTGACTATCAGCAATGTCATTCATCACACAACCAGCGCTGCGCATTAGCACGGTTCCGGCGACAAATATCAGGCTAATTATCCAATCTGGCTCACCTTTACCAGCAATGAATAAACCCCATAGCGTTGGCCACAGCAATAATAAAATCCCGATGGGTTTATCCAATCGCATTAGGCGATGGTAAGCATTTAATTTCTGGATGATTTTTTTTACAGTCATTTTAAACTTTTCGACTTATCACTTATTTCACGGCTAGACTTACTAACAATTGCGGTAAAAAAACCTCTGTGACCATAATATTCAGTCGATTCAAACTAAAAATAGAGCGTCTAGCCCATAGATAGCCGACCTTTTTGGTATCAGCATTCAACATTAGGTATTCCGTTGCTTGCTGAAAAAGGGCGTGATTAGCGCTTAATTTTTTATAGTTAAACGGCGTGCGCTTTACTTTTGGATTGGCAAATAAAGTGGCGCCTAGCGGCTTATTACCGAGCTTACCAAGTCTATTCCACTCACCTCGCAGACTGGCTGTTGGCAAGACGCTGTGGGCAAAAATGACAGGCTTATGATTGCCCATCAGCAGCACCTCACGGATCAAAGCCGCCCTGTAGCTAGCTTGACGCAATAAAACCGCTTCATCTGGCATGGGCTTGGCATATTTCATCGTGACCGCTTGTACTGTAAATTGACTATAGCGCTGCTGTAAACGGGCTGTGAGTGAGCCTTTATCTATTAACCAAGCATTATAAGCATGACTTGAGAACGGCTTTTTAAGCCAGTGACTTCTAAACTGAGATAAGTTTTTATGCGTTTTCACGACTTGGATTATCTCACAAACAGACCTTAGTCATTGTGCGGCTAAGCAGTAATTGGGGCGTAAATGGGTTAGCTTTTGGTCTATTAG
>JBEDKX010000110.1:0-4207 GCA_041171965.1 Pseudomonadota bacterium
ACTTTCAAGTTTAGCTTGATACTCTTTGCTGAGCGCAGGCAATAATGGTTTGACTTTTTCTACTAATATTTCAATTTGACTGAGTCTATCTAAAACCAACGCTTTGAGTTTTTCACCCTCACGTGCGCGTGAGGCATTTAAGTCTTGTAAGCCTTGGCTGACTAATTTTTTAACATCCTCTACTAGTGTTTCTTGGCTGAGTACATCTACCAACACTACCCCTGGCCAGCGCAGAATATCCGCCACACTAAGCGGGCGACTTTGCGGAAAATGTACTTGCGCCTGCGCGCCTATCAGGGCTAATTGTTGCATTAAATGCTCGTCTAGGCGCATGGTTTGGTTTGCTTGAGAACGATGAATTAAATTGATTTTACATTCAATCTTTCCACGGTTTAAATGCGCACCAATCTGTTCACGAATATTTGGTTCTAAGCTTCTTAAATTCTCATCTAACTTAAAGTGCAGATCTAAATAACGGCTGTTTACCGCACGAATTTCTAGTAGTAGCGTAGCGCTTTCTAATGGCTGCTCTAGCGCAGCGAAGCCTGTCATGCTGAAGGTCATGTTGAGTGTTTCCTGATAAAAGCCAATTTAAGTAATGTGTGCAACTGAGTAATGAATAGATTTAATCTATGCGGACATCGGAGTTTCCGCTATTTTAACAAATAGCAACGGCCTTACGCTAAAGTAAGTGTTAAATTAGCTTTAATTAAATGGGACTGTCGTGACAAAAAATCCTACGAAATAGCTTTAATTACAAGCAATTACCAGTTATATTGCCGTATGCAAGTTAGGTGCCAAGTAAAGATTCTATCAATATCGCGATAGCGGCAGTGATGATAATCATGTTGTGAAAACCCTCGTAGAAATACACTAGGCAGTAAAAACCTAAATAACCCATTTTTGAATCAGGAATATCCAGTATGCAAGCTAGTCAGGCTAACGCCAATAACATCCGTCCCAGCCAACGCAATCAAAATCAATTAAGAGAAGTTGAAATCATTCGGCATTACACTAAACACGCAGAAGGCTCAGTTTTGGTGAAATTTGGTGATACCCACGTATTGTGTACAGCCAGTGTAGAAGAGCGCGTGCCGGGCTTTTTAAAAGGTAAAGGCCAAGGCTGGGTTACCGCAGAATATGGTATGTTGCCGCGCTCAACCGGTAGCCGTATGGATAGAGAAGCGGCACGTGGTAAACAATCTGGCCGTACGCAAGAGATTCAACGCTTAATTGGACGCTCATTGCGCGCGATTATTGATTTGGAAAAGTTAGGCGAGCGCAGCATTCAGATTGATTGCGATGTGATTCAAGCCGATGGTGGCACGCGTACCGCCAGCATTACTGGCGCATATGTGGCCTTGCATGATGCTATTTCAACATTACTCGCCAGTGGTAAGCTAACAGAAAGCCCGCTTAAACAAGCGGTTGCGGCAATTTCTGTCGGTGTTTACAAAGGCATGCCAGTACTGGATTTAGATTATCTTGAAGACTCAGATTGCGATACAGATATGAACGTAGTGATGACCGCAGACGGCGGCTTTGTAGAAGTGCAGGGCACGGCAGAAGGCGAGCCATTTGACCGTGATGCGATGAATGCTATGCTAGATTTAGCGCGTGATGGCATTGCACAGCTGATTAATATGCAAACTGAGGCCTTAAGTGTTTAGCAAAATAGTCATTGCTACTGGCAATAAAGGCAAGTTGCGAGAAATTCAGCATATCCTTTCGCCACTACAAATTGAAGTGATTCCGCAGTCGGTGTTTAATGTGCCTGAATGTGAAGAGCCTTTTTTTACCTTCATAGAAAATGCCCTAGCCAAAGCACGTCATGCCAGCAAACATACCGGATTACCTGCGCTTGCAGATGATTCCGGCTTGTGTGTTGATGCGCTGCAAGGCGCGCCTGGCGTGCGTTCGGCTCGTTATGCCGCTGAAGTTAATGACTCAAACTTAAGCCAAGACGCACGAAATAACCAAAAACTGCTGGAAGTGTTAGGCGCTGAAAAAAATCGGCAGGCGCATTTTTATTGTGTCATCGTGCTCGTGCGCTACGAGCATGATCCCGAGCCAATTATTGCTGAAGGCCAGTGGGCGGGGGAGATTTTAAGCGAGTATCGCGGCGATGATGGCTTTGGTTATGATCCATTATTTTTGGATGATAAAACCGGTAAAACGGTGGCAGAATTGCCCTTGGAAATAAAAAGCCGCATTAGTCATAGAGGCCACGCGATGGCGAAACTATTGCAGAAATTAGAAAAATTAAGCTAACTAGAGTAGCTAGTGTATAAGTATCGTGAATGAGTAAAACGAATGACTAAAGCAAAGAATCCAGCATTACCAAAATGGCTGCGCGATGATGGCAGTGTGGTGGCATGTACAGAAAAAATTAAAGTCATGACGGAAAACTTTGATGAAATCAAACAAATCGCCCAAGATGCATTGGAAGATGGTTTATTGATGGAAGTTTCTGAAGCGCAAATGCGTGAAGTATTGCATCAATTAATCGAGACGTTGGTGAATCCCTATCAAAAAAATAATTGAAATTAAAGCCGCAGCGGCTTTTAACCAAAAGCCTATTAATAAGGTAGCGCCGCTTGCCGGAGATGTCACACTTTCTGGACTTAAAAATCCGCCGCCATTATCTTTATACATACATATTCCGTGGTGCGTAAAGAAGTGTCCGTACTGCGATTTTAATTCGCATGAAAGCCGTAATGAAAATGGCGTAATTCCAGAGGCTGCTTATGTAGACGCACTGATTGCCGACTTAGAACTTGCCACGCCCAAAGTGTGGGGCCGTAAAATTAAAAGTGTATTTTTTGGTGGCGGCACGCCCAGTTTGTTTTCTGCAGAAGCGATAGACCGTATATTGAGCCATGTGCGTATGCTAACGCCACTAGAGCTGGATGCGGAGGTGACGCTGGAAGCCAACCCCGGCACGGTAGATGCCGCTAATTTTATTGGCTATAAACAAGCGGGCGTGAACAGGCTTTCGCTTGGTATTCAAAGTTTTAATAGTGATTATCTCAAGGCCTTGGGCCGTATTCATGACAGTGAGCAGGCTTTTTCAGCGGTAGAACTGGCCCTAAATACTTTTGAACAGGTGAACTGCGACATCATGTATGGTTTGCCTAAGCAAACGCTGGCCGACGCGATGCGTGATGCTGAAATTGCCGTGAAATTAAGCCCAGCGCATTTGTCGTTTTACCATCTAACTTTAGAGCCCAATACGCCGTTTTATCGTACGCCGCCGAGCTTGCCGGATGATGATACCAGCAGCGATATGCAACTAGAAATTGAAGCTTTGCTCGCGCAAAATGGTTATGAACATTATGAAACTTCGGCGTTTGCTAAAAAAGGTAAACAAGCCAAACATAATCTTAATTACTGGCAGTTTGGGGATTATTTAGGCATAGGCGCAGGCGCGCACAGCAAACTTAGTTACCACGATAAAATTACCCGAGAAGTGCGCCCTAAACATCCTAAAGCTTATATGCAGCAAGCCTTAGCCGGCAAAGCGGTTGAACGCGAATGGCTGATTAGCCAAGACGAACTAGGCTTTGAATTTATGATGAACGCGTTACGTTTAATCGATGGCGTGCCTGTGGATTTATTTCAGCAACGCACCGGTTTAAATATCAACAAGTTAGAGGCTGCCATTAAAAAAGCCCAAAGCAAAGGTTTGTTATTGCTGGAAAACGGCAATATGCAACCGACACTATTGGGCCAACGATTTTTAAATGAGTTGCTGGAGTTGTTTTTGGTTTAAATTGCCAGCTTTATACAAGCTGGCAATTGATCTAATTGGTTTTTATCGCATTTCTAGCTCTGGCAATGGCCGCTTTGACTTGCACAGGCGCAGTGCCACCAATATGATTTCGACTATTCAGCGAACCCTCTAGCGTTAATACGGCATAGACATCTTCGCTAATTTCAGTAGAAAATTCTTGTAGCTTGGCTAGTGGCAACTCACTCAAATCTACTTTTTTATCGACTGCATAACGCACCGCAAGCGCAACCACTTCGTGCGCATCTCTAAACGGCATGCCTTTTTTAGCTAAATAATCGGCTAAATCGGTGGCAGTTGCGTAGCCTTCAAATGCCGCTTGGCGCATATTTTCTTTATTGACTACAAAGCCTTTTTTAACTACCGCACCATTTTCAATGACAGGCAAGCGTAACATATCGGCATAAATTTCTAACG
>JBEDKX010000111.1:0-4117 GCA_041171965.1 Pseudomonadota bacterium
CGTTCGCGGTGGCGACGTGGTGGGCGATCACACGGTCTTGTTTGCCGGCACAGGCGAGCGGGTTGAGTTGACGCACAAGGCCAGCAGTCGTGCAACCTTTGCCTTGGGCGCCTTGCGTGCGGCTAAATTTTTAAGTGGCAAAGCACACGGCTTGTTTGACATGCAGGACGTGCTTAATTTGCGCTAAGTTATAAGCTGGCCTAGCCGGCTGTGGAATAAAATTATTCCATGGCTATTTTGCAATACGACGTTGAAATGCGAGCCGACTTTCGCTATAATTCGTTAATTCTGAAACGGGAAGAGTACACCTACTCCTCCCGTTTTGCGTATCTACCATCCGTTCATGATGGAAAACGATTATAAAAATTATTATTAGCGCGCTTAAAAACAGTTAAGTGAACTAAAACAAGGAGTTGCTGTGTCACAAAACCTGCCCGCCATACTAGTACTTGCAGATGGAACTGTGTTTCGTGGTACATCCATTGGCGCTGCTGGCCATGCTGCTACAGGTCAAACAGTCGGTGAGGTGGTTTTTAACACTTCAATGACTGGCTACCAAGAAATACTCACAGACCCATCGTATACCAAACAAATAGTCACACTTACTTACCCGCATATTGGTAATTATGGCGTTAATCTTGAAGACGTAGAGTCTGGTCAAGTGTATGCCAGCGGTTTAATTATTCGTGATTTGCCTCTTACACATAGCAACTTTAGAAACACTCAGTCATTGGCAGAATACTTAGTCGCCAATAATGTCGTTGCTATTGCAGACATAGATACCCGTAAATTAACGCGCATTTTGCGTGAAAAAGGTGCGCAAGCTGGTGCCATTATTGCCGGTGAATCAGATGAAGTTAAAGCGATTGCCTTGGCAAATAGCTTGATTGCAGGATTCCCGGGTTTGAATGGCATGGATTTAGCTAAAGTCGTGACCTGTGCTCAGCCTTATGAGTTTACTGAGGGTGAATGGGCGCTAGGCGAAGGTTTTACCTCGGCGCCAGCAGCACAGTTTCATGTGGTTGCTTACGATTACGGCGTAAAGCGTAATATTTTACGTATGTTGGTTTCACGTGGTTGCAAGGTAACGGTATTGCCTGCGCAAACTTCTGCGGCAGAGGCTTTGGCCTACAAGCCAGATGGTGTGTTTTTATCTAATGGCCCTGGTGATCCAGCGCCATGTGATTACGCTATTGCTGCTATTAAAGCTATTGTAGAGGCTGGTGTGCCAACCTTTGGTATTTGTTTGGGCCATCAGTTATTGGCTTTGGCTAGTGGTGCTAAAACACACAAAATGAAATTTGGACATCATGGCGCTAATCATCCTGTGCAAGATGTTGAATCTAAGCGAGTTTACATTACTAGCCAAAACCATGGTTTTGCGGTAGATGCTGCAAGCTTACCTGCCAACATTAAAACAACCCATGTTTCATTGTTTGATGGTAGTTTGCAAGGCATTGCGCGTACCGATAAACCTGCGTTTAGTTTTCAGGGTCACCCTGAAGCAAGCCCGGGTCCAACTGAAATGAGTTATTTGTTTGATCGCTTCATTAGCATGATGCAAGCAGCAAAATTAGAACAAGGAAAGGCAAGCTAATGGCTAAGCGTACGGATATTAAATCGATACTAATTATTGGTGCAGGTCCAATTGTAATTGGTCAGGCTTGTGAGTTTGATTACTCTGGCGCACAGGCGTGTAAAGCGCTACGTGAAGAAGGTTATCGGGTTATTTTGGTGAACTCTAACCCAGCCACTATTATGACTGATCCTGAAATGGCTGATGCGACCTACATTGAACCAGTGACTTGGCAAGTGGTTGAGAAAATCATTGCCAAAGAGCGTCCGGATGCTTTGTTGCCAACCATGGGCGGACAAACTGCCTTAAATTGCGCGCTAGATTTAGATAAGCATGGCGTACTCGCAAAATACAATGTTGAAATGATAGGCGCTTCTAAAGAGGCTATTGATAAAGCTGAAGATCGTCAGAAATTTAAAGAAGCGATGACCAAAATTGGTTTGGCTTCTGCCCGTTCCGTGGTTGCACATAGTATGGAAGAGGCTTTGCAATTGCAACCGCAAATTGGTTATCCAGCGATTATTCGTCCATCATTTACCATGGGTGGTAGCGGCGGCGGTATTGCTTATAACCGTGAAGAATTTATGACGATTTGTGAGCGTGGCCTAGATGCTTCGCCTACCAAAGAATTGTTGATTGAAGAATCGCTACTCGGCTGGAAAGAATATGAGATGGAAGTGGTGCGCGACTCAGCGGATAACTGCATCATCATTTGTTCTATTGAAAATTTAGACCCAATGGGCGTGCATACGGGTGACTCTATCACCGTGGCACCGGCACAAACGCTGACTGATAAAGAATATCAGATCATGCGTAATGCTTCATTGGCGGTGTTGCGCGAAATTGGCGTGGATACTGGTGGTTCTAACGTGCAGTTTGCGATTAACCCGGTTGATGGCCGTATGATAGTCATCGAGATGAACCCACGCGTTTCACGTTCATCTGCACTCGCTTCAAAAGCAACTGGTTTCCCGATTGCAAAAATTGCCGCTAAATTAGCGGTAGGTTTTACTTTAGATGAGCTACGCAACGAGATTACTGGCGGCGCGACCCCAGCTTCATTTGAGCCTTCAATCGATTACGTTGTGACAAAGATTCCACGTTTCGCTTTTGAAAAATTCCCACAAGCAGATTCGCGTTTAACTACGCAAATGAAATCTGTAGGCGAAGTTATGGCGATTGGTCGTACTTTCCAAGAATCTTTTCAAAAAGCTTTACGCGGTTTGGAAGTTGGCGTTGACGGCTTAGACGAAAAAACCACAGATTTAGATACCATCACCAAAGAAATGGGCGTGCCAGGACCTGAGCGTATTTGGTACGTGGGCGATGCCTTTAGAATGGGCATGACGATTGCAGAAGTGTATGATATTTCTAAAATTGATACTTGGTTTTTGGTGCAAATTAAAGATATTATTGACAGAGAGCAAGCGCTTAAAGGTAAGCAAATTGCTGATTTAGATAAGCCAGCGATGCTTAAATTAAAGCGCAGCGGTTTTTCAGATCGACGTTTAGCGACATTATTGAATACTGATCAGCATGCTGTGCGTGCTTACCGTCAAGCTTTGCAAGTACGTCCTGTATATAAACGCGTAGATACTTGTGCTGCTGAATTTTCTACCAATACTGCGTATATGTACTCAACTTATGAAGAAGAGTGCGAGGCTGCGCCAACCAATAACAAAAAGATCATGATTTTGGGTGGCGGACCGAATAGAATCGGCCAAGGTATTGAGTTTGATTATTGTTGCGTACATGCCGCTTTTGCTATGCGTGAAGATGGTTATGAAACCATCATGGTGAACTGTAATCCTGAAACGGTTTCTACCGATTACGATACTTCAGACCGCTTGTATTTTGAGCCAGTGACGCTTGAAGACGTGTTGGAAATTGTTGCGCTAGAAAAACCAGTTGGCGTGATTGTGCAATACGGCGGTCAAACGCCACTAAAACTAGCGCGTGCTTTAGAAAAAGCCGGTGTGCCAATTATTGGTACTACGCCAGATGCGATTGATAAGGCGGAAGACCGCGAGCGCTTCCAAAAAATGCTGCAAGAGCTAGGCTTAAAACAACCGCCAAATCGTACTGCTAGAACGCCAGAAGATGCTGTTCGTTTAGCCTTGGAGATTGGTTACCCGTTGGTGGTACGTCCTTCTTATGTGCTTGGTGGCCGTGCGATGGAAATTGTGCAAGAGCAATCTCAACTTGAACGTTACATGCGTGAAGCAGTAAAAGTTTCTAATGAATCGCCAGTATTGCTGGATAGGTTCTTGAATGATGCACTTGAAGTCGACGTAGATGCGCTATGTGACAATACTGGCGATGTAATTATCGGTGGCATTATGGAGCACGTTGAGCAAGCGGGTGTGCATTCTGGCGACTCAGCCTGTTCACTGCCGCCTTATAGTTTGTCTGCTAAGTTGCAAGATGAATTGCGCGTTCAAACTAAACAAATGGCACGCGCGTTAGGTGTGGTTGGCTTAATGAATGTGCAGTTCGCTATACAAGGCGAAACCGTATTTGTACTTGAAGTAAACCCAAGAG
>JBEDKX010000112.1:0-4114 GCA_041171965.1 Pseudomonadota bacterium
GGTTATAGCCATGTACTCAGCACCCCTTTTTGCAACAGATTAGCCAGTACTACTTATCAACATAAATAAGCGGTTTAACCGTGAAGTGACTGTCGACGAGTTGTACGAGGCTACACGCAAATCATGGGTTGTCGGGAACAGAAGGAACAAAGCAAAATTTGCTGTGGCTACCTATCGCGGATTAACGCGCGAGGTATACCAAATTAACGAATGGAATCAAATAGATGAGCGATGGGGATTTAACGGTCAACTTGCGGACGAGGCCATAAGAACGAATCTTCGCTACAAATCCATTTCAGAAATATCTGAACGTGGTGCGGCTAACCCTATTCGTTATTTCAATTGCTAACCGCGATATATAACCAACCCGTCATACTGGTAAGATAACAGCGCATTTATGCAAAAATGAGAGGCAAATGATATTTATTATTGAATCATCCGTGTGGGTAAACAATTTCCCACCTTACCTTACTGAACTTACTTATTGCTTTAGTTTGATTGTGTCGCTTCTAATAACCATATGCACTCACCTACATAAACCCTAAAACAACCACCAAGCAAACCAAGTCGCTGAAACTTGCAATACCAAACTAGGGATTACTTGTTGTGCAAATGGTTTACCACCGCTCACAATCGCCGCGACTGCTTTTGATCCGGCATTGACTGAAAATGCTACCAAAATTGGGATGACCGCGCTTTGGGCGCTTATTTTGCCAGCGGCACCTAGTGAAGCAACGGCGATAGTTGGCGCATGAACATCGGCCAAACCAGCCAAGCCAGAAGCAAAAACCAGCCCGGCCTGACCAAACCAAGATTTTAATGCGGCAGAAGCCACCAGCACAACAGCGATTAGAAAAGCCAAAATAAGTGCTGTTTTTACGCTAAAGGATCGTGTTGGTTTACTAAGATCGGCGCCATTTCGGTGAAAAGAACTTAACGTGACTACTAGCCCATAAAACCCCACAGAAACACCGGCAAAAATCAGTGGTGCGGCAAGTGCATGTAAAGTGGCTGGATGAATAGCGGCTAACAATAATGCTAATTGTAAAACCGTCGCAAGGCTGGATAATACCGCACCGGCAACGGCGGAACCAATCAACGTTGGCGTTTCACGAGAACGTTCACCCATGGCGCCTACAGTTGCGATACTAGAAATAAACCCTGAAACCAAGCCAACCAACGGTAAGCCAATGCGTCCGCCTAGCCAGCGCAAGGCCAAATGGCCAAACGCACTTATCAGCATGACTAATATAACAATAAGCCAAAGATTTCTTGGGTTAATCGCATCAAAAGGTCCGACAAGTTCATTGGGTACGAGTGGTAGAACAATCAGCGTAGCGGCAGCTAGAATCAAAAAGTCGATCATTTCTTCTTTGGTAATTGCGCCTCGTACAAAGCCGTGAATCGGCTCTTTAGCGGCCAGCAGTATGGCTGCACTTACCGAAAGGCTAGCCGCCAGCGAGGCCGAAGTCATGGCTAATCCGCCCAAAATTACGGTAAATATCAGGGTGATTTCCGTAGTGAGTCCAGGGTCTTCTTCGCGCCGGATAAAATAGGCGATAGCGGCAAATACAGTCACGCAAAATAGTGAAGCGATTAACAGCCAGAAATCGACCAACGTACTCACGGCACCAAGCAAAGAGGCAATGGTAAAAGTACGAATACCAGCAATAGAACGTTCGCTCTCAGCGGCTTTATTGCGCTCGCGCTCTGCGCCTATCAGCAGGCCTATGCCTAAAGCGACCGCCAAATTAAGCCAAAGTGTGTTGTCGATAATCATTATTTGTTCCTGTTAGCCCCTAATTATTTTACAACAAACCACGCTCGGAGAATGACAATGTAATATTGCCAGCCACAATAAAATGATCCAGCACCCGCACATCCACTAGCGCAAGCGCTTGTTTTAGTTGCTGGGTAATAAGCTCATCGGCCTGACTTTGTTGTGCAATGCCAGAAGGATGGTTATGCGCAAAAATAACACTGGCGGCATTATGATGTAACGTTCGCTTAACCACTTCTCTAGGATAAACGCTGGTTTGCGTGAGCGTACCACTAAACATTTCTTCGGTGATAATCACTCTATTTTGCGCATCTAAAAACAGCACTACAAATACTTCTCGCGTCAGGTTTCCTAATTTTAGACACAGATAATCGCGCACTTGCTGGGGCGAACTAAGAATATCTTTGATATGCATTTTCTCGCTAAGCGCTCGACGGCTCATTTCAAAAATGGCTTGCAACTGTGCGTATTTACTCGTGCCTACGCCATGCACTTGGGTTAATTCACTTAGCTGCGCGGCAAAAATACCATTTAAACTGCCAAATTGCGTCAGCAAATCTCGCGCTAAATCTACCGCACTTTTACCCGTTACCCCAACTCGCAAAAAGATGGCGAGCAACTCTGCATCGGATAATGCCTCTACGCCCAGTTCCAGCAACTTTTCACGTGGGCGTTCTGCAGTTGGCCAATCGGTAATTGCCATTACTTAATCCTTTATTGTTTGGGCTTTCGTTATTAAGTGTAAGTATTGAGTGCCAATCTGCGTGCTTGGATGAAATGGTTTAGAATATCACCATGCAACCTACAATTGAAAAAAGATTAGCCGGCAAACTGGTATTAGGTATCACCGGCGGCATCGCAGCGTACAAGGCAGCAGAGTTAGTGCGCCTATTAGTTAAAGCTGGCTTTGATGTGCAAGTGGTGATGACCAGCGCCGCCTGCCAATTTATTACGCCGGTCACCATGCAAGCCTTATCTGGCAAGCCAGTATTTATTGACATGTGGGATAGCAGCATTAGCAACGGCATGCCACATATCGAACTAAGTCGTCATGCAGACGCGATTTTAGTCGCCCCTGCCAGCGCAGACTTTATGGCTAAACTGGTGCAAGGTCGTGCGGATGATTTGCTCTCTACTTTGTGTTTGGCTAGAGATTGCCCACTATTGGTAGCCCCAGCCATGAACAAACAAATGTGGGAAAACCCGGCAACCCAACGCAATATTAATCAACTTAAAGCAGACGGCATCAGCATTTTAGGCCCAGACAGCGGCGAGCAAGCTTGTGGCGAAATAGGCTTAGGCAGAATGCTAGAACCTGAAAGCCTGCTAGCCTTAGTAAACGCTCACTTTACGCCTAAATTACTCGCCGGAAAACGTATACTAATTACCGCCGGTGCAACGCTAGAAATGCTAGATCCAGTGCGCGCCATTACCAATTTAAGTAGCGGGAAAATGGGCTATGCCATCGCTCAAGTTGCAGCGGACATGGGCGCAGAAGTTACTTTAGTCAGTGGTGCAAGTTCAGCAATCGCACCTTCTGGCGTGAATAAAATTAGTGTAATTAGCGCCAATCAAATGTATGACGCAGTGATGAGCAATATTATTCAGCAAGATATTTTTATCGCGGTTGCTGCCGTGGCAGATTACCGCACAGTGTCGCAACAGCCAGAAAAAATCAAAAAAAGTTCGTCTACGCTAACAATTGAACTCACGCGAAATAAAGACATTCTAGCGGAGGTCGCCAGTTTACCAAACGCGCCTTTTTGCGTAGGTTTTGCGGCAGAAACTGAAAACTTACTGGAATATGCAGAAGCCAAACGTAAGGCAAAAAAATTACCACTAATAGTCGCCAATTTAGCCAGTGAAGCCTTGGGCAGCAATGAAAATAGCGTAACATTGCTGGATAAAAATGGTGCACATTCTTTAGCACGCGCGCCGAAAGCTGAAGTTGCAAAATTGTTGTTAACGCATGTAGCGGGTATGCTTTAAGTTGGCATAACAAGCTGCACTTCTAGCTTAACAAGGCTTAAGCGTCAGCCACAACTTTCGAACTAGACATTAAAAACCTTATAAAAATAACGGTTATCATGATGTTGATCAATGTTTTTTATCGTAGAATGCCACAAAATTCAACTCTAAAAAACAATTCAAACTAGTCAGGTCACCATGTCATCACCCAATATCTTTAAAAGAAAACTATTATCAATTGCCGTATTAAGCGCATGTGGCCTTACACAAAACGTGATTGCTGCTGAGGTTACTGAGCAGAAAATAATCACGGCGCCTGTGGTGGTTACGGCGACACGAGTTGAGCAAAACAGCTTCGATTTACCA
>JBEDKX010000113.1:0-4079 GCA_041171965.1 Pseudomonadota bacterium
AGTACTCGATTTTATTACACCTTACGTGGTGCATGGTGTCACCACCGACCAGCTAGATAAGCTTTGTCACGACTACATTGTAGACGTACAAGATGCGATTCCTGCGCCACTAAACTATGCGCCAGATGGCCACAAACCTTATCCTAAATCTATTTGCACATCCATTAACCAGCAAATTTGCCACGGCGTGCCTAGCGATAAAATGCTTAAAAATGGTGACATTGTGAATATAGATATTACCGTTATTAAAGATGGCTACCACGGCGATACCAGCCGCATGTTTTGTGTGGGAGAAGTGACCAATCAAGCCAAACGTTTATGTGAATTTACTTATCAGGCCATGTGGCTAGGCATTGCAAAAGTAAAGCCAGGCGCTACATTGGGTGATATTGGTCATGCAATTCAAGTCTTTGCAGAAAAAAGTGGTTATAGCGTGGTGCGTGAATTTTGCGGACACGGCATTGGCAAAGTTTTTCATGAAGACCCACAAGTACTACATTATGGCAAACCTGGCACTGGCGCGGTATTAAAAGCCGGCATGATGTTCACCATAGAGCCCATGATTAATGCTGGGAAACGTGACATTAAACAAATGCCTGATGGCTGGACAATCGTGACAAAAGATCGCAGTCTTTCGGCACAATGGGAACACACTATTTTAGTCACTGAAACAGGCTACGAAGTAATGACTTTATCTAGCGGCACCCCGCCAACGCCAACATTTGTTTAAACACTATATTGAGTGTTAAATATAATGCTTAATATAAAAACTTTAATAAAGACTTTTTTTAACACCTCAAGAAAGCTTTAGAGAAACAGCTCGTGGAAGTCACTGCTATCAATTCAAGCCATCGTCCAGATGAAAAAGAACAAGTCGCCTACTGGCGACAGCATCTTAAAGATGGATTTTTAGCGCTCAAAGAAGAATTCACACTACGCCCAAACACGGCAAAACTATTCAAACAACATTGCAAACTAGTCGACAATTTACTTGCTGAAGTTTGGGCGCATGTAAATTTAGATAAACAATGTTGCTTGATTGCCGTTGGTGGCTACGGTCGCGGCGAGCTTTATCCTCACTCAGACATAGATTTACTTGTCCTAATGACGGACGAATCGGCAAACGACCCATTAATCAACCAAGCCATAGAATTATTGATAGGCTTGTTGTGGGACATAGGCTTAAATGTTGGAAATAGCGTAAGAAGCCTAAACGAATGTGCGGCTGAAGCACAAAAAGACATCACAGTACAAACCAATTTAATTGAATCACGCCTATTAGTCGGCAGTAGCTCTTTTTACCAACGCTTTTTAAGTAGCATTGATAACAGCATGAAGGTGCAAGATTTTTTTGCCGCAAAACTTAAAGAGCAAGATAACAGGCACGCGAAGTTTAACGACACTGCCTATAACTTAGAGCCCAATATTAAAGAAAGCCCTGGTGGCTTACGTGATTTACACATGATAATGTGGCTCATGCGATGCTTGCAGATGTCTGAGACTGGTGCGCAAAATAGTAAACTACGCATCAACAGCGCTACAGTTTGGTCTGTCCTGGTAAAACAGAACATCTTATCTGCACTTGAAGCTCATCAAATTCGGCTTAATGAAAAAAATCTGCAATTACTACGCATACGATTACATTTTTTAAGTAAGCGTCGAGAAGATCGCCTACTGTTCGATTATCAAAATGAGCTGGCAGCTAACCTAGGTTACATCAACACCCCAAGTAAACGCGCCAGTGAGCAGCTGATGCAAAGCTATTACCGTAGCGCTAAATTTGTGCAGCTAATGAACGAGATTCTACTCAAATTGCTGGCACAAAAAATAGCTGCTAAACCAGTCGTTATCAAACCTATTAACGACTATTTTGAGGCACATGATCAATTATTAGAAGCCAAAACCGCCGGCCTATTACAGCAACATCCATCGGCAATTTTGGAAGCTTTTTTAGTCTTGCAACAGCACTCAGAACTGACCGGCATGGGTGCAACTTTTTTACGTAATTTGCAGCGCGTTAAAAAGTTAGTCAATCGGGATTTTCGACAAAACCTGCAAAATAAAAAACTTTTCATTGAAATACTCTCGCAAGCGAATGGCGTAAACCATGCGCTTAGAGCCATGAATCGCTATGGCATTTTAGGCTGTTATATACCCGCGTTCGGTAAAATTATTGGCCAAATGCAGCATGATTTATTTCATGTTTATACCGTCGATGAACATATTCTTAATGTGTTAGCTAATCTGCGACGTTTTGCCAAACCAGAACTTAAGCATGAGTTTCCACTATGCAGTCAATTATTTGCCGCTTTTGACGCAGCGCATTTATTATATCTAGCGGCCTTATTCCACGACATTGCCAAAGGACGCGGCGGTGATCATTCAACGCTAGGCACGGTAGATGCCATTAATTTTTGCAAATTACATGGGCTATCCAAGACCGATCGCAAGCTAGTTGCTTGGCTAGTCGAATCACATTTAAAAATGTCAGCTACAGCGCAAAAAACAGATTTATCTGACCCTAGTGTTATAGAATCATTTGCTAAATTTGTAAAAACTGAACGTAATCTTGTTGCACTTTATTTACTCACCGTTGCAGATATACGTGGCACCAGCCCAGTGGTTTGGAACGCTTGGAAAGCGCGCTTATTAGAAAGCTTGTTTAACGCAACAAAACTCGCGCTAAGCCTTACGATTAAGCTCGATTTAACGGTTCAAAATCAATATTCCCAACAGGCCATTTCAGCACGTAAATTAGAAGCCGCAGAAAAATTAAATAAATTTGGCTTAAGTCCGCATTCTTATGAGCATTTATGGCAAAGTTTTGGTGCCAATTATTTTGTCCGCCATGAAAGTGATGAAATTGCTTGGCATAGCCGCTTGCTCACCCCACATTTAACTGCAAAAAACCCGATTGTTAGGGCGCGCTTAAGTCCAAGTGGCGATGGCATACAAGTGATGATTTACAGCAAAGACCAAAATGATCTATTCGCCAGAATATGTAACTTTTTTGATCGCATGGGCTACAGCATCGCCGAAGCCAAAATTTATACCACGGAACATGCTTATGCTTTAGACAGCTTTATTGTGTTGGATCAATCAGGAAAATCGGTCAGTTATAGCGGCTTGTTGAAATTTATTGAAGTAGGACTCGCGCAAAAGCTTGATGAAAACGGCTTGTTAGAAGCGCCTTTGCAAGGTCGCATCAGTCGGCAAGTTAAGCATATGCCGATTCAGGCGATAATCAACATAAGCGCAGAAACTGACAGTAACAATCACAAATTAGAGATTGTTGCTAACGACAGGCCAGGCTTGCTTGCAACACTCGCAAACAAGCTATTAATTAATGGTATTGAATTACATAATGCAAAAATAAATACTTTAGGTAACCGTGCAGAAGATACCTTTTTAATTTCGGCAAAAAGAGGAAAACTGTTGAGTGGTCAGCAACTAGAAGTACTTAAAATAGCACTTATTAGTGATATCTAATCATTAGCGCCATTGAAATAAAAACAGATCGTCGCTAATATAGCTATAACCAATAAAAAAGCCTTGATTAAAAATCAAGGCTTTTTTATTGGCAGACAGATTACCGATAAGTCGCTATTACGCGAACTTTACCGGCAAGAACTTAACTGTGTTTGTAATGTTTTTTCAATTGTTTTGTAACTTCCCAGTTTGACTTCATGCCTTTTGGAAACACTACAAAATCACCCGCTTTAATGACGACAGTTTCGCCACCTTGTGGTGTAACATGAATTTCACCTTCAAGTACGTAAGCACTTTCTGTCATAGAAAAATCTAGTGGGAATTTTGATGGTGCGCAATCCCAAATAGACCAGCTTGATACGCCTAATGCTTTTAACTTTTCTTCTGATGGGTTATGTTCTACGGTAATTTGACTCATGATTTAATCCTAGCACAATGTGTATTTAAGTAAACAAAGCCGCCAATAAAAGCGACTAAAACAATAATTTAAAACGGCGCACATCATATCACCAAAAGAAAATTAATGGGGAATGCTGCAGCAACATTTAGCAGCAAAGTCATTTTTAATGAATAAAAAAAAAATATATCAT
>JBEDKX010000114.1:0-6746 GCA_041171965.1 Pseudomonadota bacterium
ATTACTGGCGAATTTTTAGCGATTGATACCGCACTGGCTAAATTACAGCCGGGTGATCTATGTCTAATTTTAATTGATCAAGTAGATGAAGCGCTGGCACATATTGCTCAGCGCGTTGCTGAAAGCTGATTTTTAATCTAAATATGACCACTACAAAAAGCCGCCTTCGTGCGGTTTTTTGCTTTATATGGCGGTTAAAACACCTAACATCTTGTTTTCAAATAAAACGAGCGCATGTGTTTGGTCGCATTGGTTTGGTGTGTGAGGTATAATTTCGTTTTTAGATTTTAGCTATTATTTAACCTATGCCAATATACGATTTTCAATGTAGCAGAAAGCCGAAGTTATGCGCAAAATCAGCGCGGCTAGTGTCGATATTTGTCCAGAATGCGGTGCTGAAACTTTCAGCAAACAATTATCTGCGCCTAGCTTTCAGCTTACTGGCAGTGGTTGGTATGCCACAGACTTTAAAAATGGCGGTGGTAAAGCGCAGACTAAAGATTCATCAAGCGCTTCAGCGGCTAATAAGTCCGAAGGTGACAGCGGAAAAAAGTCTGAAGCAGCATCGTCGCCAGCACCTTGTGCGACGGGCTGCGCTTGCCATTAGTGTTATTCTGAGCGCCATTTGTTATTTAAACTATTTTTTAAACTGCGATATTTCCAAGCTGTGATAATTTAACCCAAGCCATTTTAAGTCTATGAAAAAATACTTTATTACCGGATTGTTAGTGTTAGTGCCTTTGTTCATTACTGCATGGGTACTTTCTAGCATTATCGGCATGATGGATCAAAGTTTATTTTTGTTGCCAGAAGAGTGGCGACCTAAAGCTTTATTTGGCAGGGACGTGCGCGGCCTAGGCGCTGTGCTCACGCTGTTTATTATTTTTGTCACAGGCTTAATTGCGACCAATTTTTTTGGTAAAAAATTAATTTTACTGTGGGAATACATGTTGGCGCGCGTGCCAGTGGTGAAATCTATTTACGCCAGCGTTAAGCAGGTATCAGATACCTTGTTTTCAGATTCTGGTAATGCATTTCGTCGTGCAGTACTGGTACAATTTCCACGCCAAGGTACTTGGACTATTGCTTTTGTTACTGGCCAACCTGGTGGCGATGTGGTGAACCACTTGCAAGGTGACTTTATCAGTGTTTATGTGCCGACAACCCCCAACCCAACCGGCGGCTATTTTTTGATGTTGCCGCGCGCTGAGGTGGTCGAGCTTAATATGAGCGTCGATGAAGCGCTGAAATATATTATTAGTATGGGCGTTGTGGCGCCTAAGTAATTTTTAGCCATTATTTTTTAATTTTTTAATGTAAGAACAAACTATGCGTACACATTACTGCGGTCATTTAAACCGCGAACACATCGGCCAAACTGTTACTTTATGTGGTTGGGCGCATCGTCGTCGTGACCACGGTGGCGTTATTTTTATCGATTTGCGTGACCGTGAAGGTATGGCACAAATTGTAATTAATCCCGATGCGCAAGCTGCTTTTGCCGTTGCCGAATCAGTCCGCAGTGAATATGTGCTTAAAGTGACTTGTGTCGTAAACGCACGCCCAGATGGCGCAGTGAATACTAACTTAGCAACCGGCGAAGTTGAAATGGTTGCGACAGAGATTGAAATTCTCAACGCCTCTCTAACACCGCCGTTTCAATTGGATGATGAAAATTTAACCGAGACGGTACGTCTTCAACATCGTTACATTGACTTACGTCGCCCGGCGATGCAAAAAAACATGATGTTGCGCTACCGTGTGGCTAAAACCCTGCGTGATTATTTAGATACCAGTGGTTTTATTGAAATTGAAACGCCAATGCTGACGCGTTCAACACCTGAAGGCGCGCGTGATTATCTAGTGCCTAGCCGTGTGCATGCGGGCCAGTTTTTTGCTTTGCCGCAATCACCACAGTTATTCAAACAATTGTTAATGGTATCTGGTTTTGATCGCTATTTCCAAATCACTAAATGCTTCCGTGATGAAGATTTACGTGCAGATCGCCAGCCAGAATTCACCCAGGTCGACATTGAAACATCATTCATGACTGAAAATCAGATCATGGATCTTGTTGAAGAAATGATCCGTCAAATGCTTAAATCAGTGCAAAACGTAGATTTGCCAGCCGCATTTCCACGTATGTCCTTCCATGAAGCGATGACGCGTTACGGTTCAGATAAACCGGATATGCGCGTGACATTAGAAATCACTGAACTTTCAGATGTCATGAAAGACGTAGATTTTAAAGTATTCGCAGGCGCAGCTAATATGGCTGGTGGCCGTGTTGCCGCTTTGCGTGTACCAGGTGGCGCGGCAATCGCTCGTAGCGAGATTGATGCTTACACGGAATTTGTAAAAATATACGGCGCAAAAGGTCTGGCTTATATCAAAATTAATGATGTGACTAAATTGAATGAAGAAGGCCTACAAAGCCCAATCGTAAAAAATATTCACGTGACTGCATTGCAAGCGATTATTGATCGTACCGGTGCGCAAAATGGTGACATCATATTCTTTGGTGCAGATAAAACTAAAGTGGTGAACGAAGCGCTAGGCGCTTTACGTCTTAAAGTGGGTCACGATAAAGGCCATGTAGATGGTCGTGCGTGGGCGCCGTTGTGGGTGGTGGATTTTCCAATGTTTGAGCACGATGAAGAAAATGATAGATGGGCAGCTTTGCATCATCCGTTCACTGCACCAAAAGATGGCCACGAAGATTTGCTAGTTTCTAACCCAGGTGCTGCGCTTTCAAAAGCTTACGACATGGTATTAAATGGCTGGGAAGTGGGCGGTGGTTCTGTGCGTATTCACAAACAAGACATTCAATCAAAAGTGTTTGATGCACTTAAAATCAGTAAAGAAGAAGCCCAAGAGAAATTTGGTTTCTTATTAGAGGCCTTGCAATACGGCGCACCTCCACATGGCGGCCTAGCGTTCGGTTTGGATCGTTTGGTTACATTGATGACTGGTGCTGAATCTATTCGTGACGTAATTGCTTTCCCTAAAACGCAGCGTGCCCAGTGTTTATTGACGAATGCACCTAACGAAGTGGATGAAAAACAATTGCGTGAGTTGCATATTCGCGTTCGCTCGCAGAATCCAGCTGCATAACATGAATTCGCTTGCGCTAACTTTGTTGCGCCCTCTTGCCGACCTTAATGTAAGGTCTGTGAGGGCGCGCTAAGTTAGCGTAGTGTGATTTTAATTTCTGAAATGCAATAAAAGTACTAATTTTTACATCTTAGTCATGCCCATAAAATCCCTAATCCGCACTATTCCGCATTACCCTAAGCACGGCATTCAGTTTCGCGACATTACTACTTTATTGAAAGATCCAATCGGCTTTCATATGGTGATTGATGCGCTCGCCCATCATTACGCTAATCAAAAAGTAGATAAAATTGCGGGTATTGAGGCGCGCGGTTTTATCATAGGGGCGGCATTGGCATACAAGCTGGGCGTCGGTTTTGTGCCTATTCGAAAATCCGGGAAGTTGCCTGCCGAAACTATAGGCCACGATTATTTATTAGAGTATGGCGCGGATCGCGTCGAAATTCATGTCGATGCGATTACCCCTGGCGAACAGATATTACTCGTAGACGATTTGCTTGCGACTGGAGGTACGGCAGAAGCCGCTGCGGTGCTAATTCAGAAGCTGGGCGGCCTGGTAATAGCTTGTGCTTTTGTGATTGATTTGCCAGATTTGGGCGGTTCAAAGCGGTTAGCTGATATTGGACTGCAAACTTTTAGTTTATGTGAGTTTGATGGTGAATAATATTGTTCTGATTGTAGCTAAATTAAGCGTACGATTAATTTAATCGGCGCTACTAACATATACTTCACTTAAGGTTACAATAAAATTATGCCAGTTACCGAAATTAACCATTACAACCTGCGTGCTCCGCGTGATGTGATGCATGTGTTAAAAGATTTTTACTGCAATATTGTCGGCCTAGAAGAAGGCCCGCGTGCTGGTTTTGCTAGTTATGGTTTTTGGTTATACATAGGCAATAACGATGTATTGCATCTTGCAGAATATAGGGGGGAAGGTGTGCCGTTGACCAATGTCACCACTACCTTTGATCATGTGTCATTTACTTGCACTGATATGCCTGCGATGGAAGCGCATTTAAAGGCCAATAATGTAACTTACACGACACGTGATATTCCACTGATTAAGGTCAAGCAGATTAACTTTAAAGATCCAGTCGGTAACGGCATAGAGCTGAATTTTAATATGTGATCTTTGTCCAGTTTTATTACCTTAAAAATCGATAAATAGTTTTATGTAAATATTCCTGCTTACTATTTAAAGAATATAGTTATTATTGCAGACCATTAAAAGTTTTGGAGAATGTATGAAATTACATCAATTTATTGCTAGCACACTGCTTGGTACAGGGTTGTTCTCGACCATGAATACGATGGCTTTTGCTGAGCCGGATGCAAAAATTTGGCCAGTAGTTAAAGAAGCTTTTTTTGCACAGCGAGATATTCAAGACGCCGATTTTATTAAAATTGAAGCGCCGCGTCGTGCGGAAAGTGGCGCACAAGTGCCGGTGACTTACAGTATTGATAATGCCGCAGCAAAAGGCGTGGTCATTAAAAAGTTGTATGCAATTGTGGATGCGAATCCTATACCGCTAACCGCGACTTATCATTTAACAGACATGCTTGGTAACTTTCAAATGTCTACCCGTGTACGTTTTGAAACGGATTCCTTTGTACATATTATTGGCGAAACCGCTGATGGCAAGTTATATATGGCGACCCGTGAGATTCGTGCGGCAGGTGGTTGCGGCGGTACGGTTGATGGCGATGACGCGGTGATTCGAGCGGCTGCCGGTAGAATCAAATTAAAAGTGGAAGATCCAGTTAAAGTGGGTAGCGCGACATCTACCATTTTTAATATCAGACACCCAATGCGTACAGGCTTGCAGCGTGATTTAGTTTCGCAAGGTTATGTGCCTGCCTTTTATATTAATCATGCTAAATTTACCTTTAATGGTAAACCTGTATTGACCATAGATGTGGGCGTAGGAACGTCTGAGGATCCATATTTCAAGTTTAACTTTGTGCCAGATGCAGCAGGTACATTAGAAGTGAATGCTACAGATAACGAAGGAAAAGCCTTTGTGCAACAAGTGGATGTAAAAAGCTAATATTTTTGCTGTGATGAAAGGCCTCCGATTTTTATCGGGGGCCTTTTTATTTGGTGCAGTGCTAAAATCACTCTCGAAGCTTAATGTTTACCAGCAATACTTTAGACTTACATTTGCAAATTAGGGAAGAAAAATATGAAAAGCTACCGTAAAGAACTTTGGTTTAATCCACCGACTCGCGTGGCATTTATTCGCATTACCGAACAAGTCAACGAATGCTTGCGTGAAAGTGGCATTAAAGAGGGCTTGGTATTAATTAATGCGATGCATATTACCGCTAGCGTATTTATTAACGATGATGAGCGTGGTTTGCATCACGATTACACGCAGTGGCTAGAAAAGCTTGCGCCACATGAGCCTGTCAACAGTTATCGCCACAATGATACTGGTGAGGATAATGCCGATGCACACATGAAACGTCAGTTGATGGGGCGTGAAGTGGTAGTGGCGATTACCGAAGGTCGATTAGACTTTGGGCCGTGGGAACAGATTTTCTACGGCGAGTTTGATGGTAGGCGTAAAAAACGCGTGTTAGTTAAAATTATTGGTGATTAACTGATACACATCAAAGCTGGCTAGCGGGCTGTTTGGTATTGTTCGCACCATTATTCTAAGCATTTGGCTTGGATTTTTTGAGTGCATGACTGATGAATAGCCCTGAATTACTAGCCCCAGCGGGCGATTTAGACCGTATGCGTACCGCGTTTGATTATGGTGCAGATGCGATTTATGCCGGTCAACCGCGTTATAGCCTGCGCGCACGAAATAACGATTTTACAATGGCGAATCTCGACATTGGCATTAAAGAAGCGCACGCACGTGGTAAAAAGTTTTTTGTGGCGAGTAATATTTCACCGCATAACGCCAAGGTTAAAACCTATATGGCGGATATGGCGCCTGTAATCGCCATGCAACCTGATGCGCTCATTATGTCTGACCCTGGCCTAATTATGATGGTGCGCGAAAAGTGGCCAGATATGCCTGTGCATCTTTCTGTGCAAGCTAATACAGTAAATTTTGCTACGGTAAAGTTTTGGCAAGCGCTAGGTTTGAAACGGGTGATTTTATCGCGTGAATTATCTTTAGATGAAATCGAAGAAATCCGTCAGCTTTGTCCGGAAATTGAATTGGAAGTGTTTGTTCACGGTGCGCTGTGTATTGCTTATTCTGGCCGCTGTTTGCTTTCTGGTTATTTTAATCAGCGTGACCCTAACCAAGGCACTTGTACCAACAGCTGCCGCTGGGATTACAAAGTGCATGATGCTAAAGAAGATGTTGCTGGAGTGATTCGCGAAGCCGAAGGCGTTATTAGCCTAGCAGAGTTTGATTTTCAAGCCGAGATGGAAAAATCCAGCCTGTCTGGTTGCGGTAGTTTGCCTCGCCATCCTTTGGCAGATAACGTTTATCTGATTGAAGAAAAAGGTCGGCCGGGTGAGTTATTGCCAATATTGGAAGATGAGCATGGCACTTACATTATGAACAGCAAAGATCTACGTGCGATTGAGCATGTAGAACGGCTGGTTAAAATGGGCGTACATTCGCTAAAAATTGAAGGCCGCACCAAGTCGCGTTATTATGTGG
>JBEDKX010000115.1:0-4074 GCA_041171965.1 Pseudomonadota bacterium
CCATACCAAGACGCGACCCCTTGTTTTTTATAAGGCGCATAACTGGTCATAGGAATGTATTGCTGACCCAAGGCAATATAAGGCTTATTAGCACGCGCCAACGGCACTTCAGTTTTTAGGGGCGCATTGGGAATCGCATCAATATCAGCTGGCGCGTTGTCTCCCGGGCCATCATCTAAATAATAGCCGCCCGCCCCCGGTTTTGATGGTGCATTGCTGACTGGCGACTTAACTTCAGGCTTCGTTAGCTCGTTTCCACCGCACGACGCGAGTAACAATATGCCCAATAAAGCGATAAATTTCTTCATGTTTTCCATTCAGGTTGCTACCAGTTTTTTATGTGTTTGTATGCTCATTAAGATACCAAAGCCTATACATAGCATCACCATAGAAGTGCCGCCATAACTGATTAACGGTAAAGGCACGCCTACTACGGGTAAAATTCCGCTCACCATACCCATATTAACAAAACCATAGGTGAAAAAAGTTAGCGTAATACTGCCAGCCAGCAACCTAGAAAAAGTACTTGGTGCTTGCGAAGCGATGACTAAACCACGCATAATAATTAAACTAAAAAGTAATAGCAATAATAGGTTACCTAGCAAACCAAACTCTTCACCAAATACCGCAAATATAAAATCAGTGCTGCGTTCCGGTAAAAAGTCTAATTGCGTTTGTGTGCCTTTTAGCCAGCCTTTGCCTGCAATACCGCCAGAACCAAGAGCGATAATGGCTTGTATTGTGTGATAACCGGCACCTAGTGGATCTTGCGTTGGGTCGAGTAGAATTTCTATGCGGCGACGTTGATAATCATGCAGCATAGACCACAGTATTGGCGTAGAGGCAGCAAATGCAATAACACCACCAACTAAAAATTTCCAACTTAAGCCAGCCAAAAACAATATGTAGAAACCAGATGCGCTAATCAGTATGGCGGTACCTAAATCTGGTTGTTTCATAATTAACGCGACAGGTACCACTAGCAACAAACCACCAACAGCAAAATCAGCCATTGCTGGCTTGCCTTCTCTTTTTGAGAAATACCAAGCGAGCATCATGGGCATAGCAATACGCATGATTTCTGATGGTTGAATCTGAGTAAAACCTAAACTTAACCAACGCCGTGCGCCATGACTCATAGAGCCAAATAAGGCAACGCAAATTAATAATAAAACACCTAAAACATAAAGTGGCAATGCAACCCGCTCCAATTGATTTGGGGCAATATTAGCCGCCGCCCACATAAAACTTAAAGCAACGATGATGTTGATAAACTGCCCGAATAGACGAGAATAATTTTGGCCAGAGGCACTGTAAAGCACAAACAAACCAATTAATAATGTAAAAAGTAGGCAGGTCATCAGAAAAGAATCGATGTGTTTTGCCAAATGCTGAAATAGTTTATTAATCATGTAATTCTTCTTCTGGAATTGCGCCTGGTTTAATGACTGCACTACCAATCAAAGATGCGCCTATAGCCCCTAAAGGTTTTGCTATGGGGTCTAGTGGAGCAGCATTTACTTCAGGTAGCTTTCCTAGCAGATAATAATCCATCACTTTTCTGGCAATTGGACCGCCTGCTGAGCCTCCATGACCACCATTTTCAACAATCACGGCCAAGGCAATTTTAGGATTATCCGCTGGGGCGTAGGCAATAAATAAAGCATGGTCACGGTGCCGCTCATTAATGCTACTGGCATTGTATTTTTCATTTTGCTTAATGCCTATCACCTGCGCAGTACCTGTTTTAGCAGCAATCGCATAAGCCGCATTTGCCCCTACACTGGCCGCGGTGCCACCTGGTAGCGTGACATCCATCATGCCACGTCGGACAATGGCGATATTTTCTGGGTTCAAGACTATTTTATCTTGCACCTCGGCAGCAATCATTTGTGTTTTACCACTAATTGCTTGTTGAATTTGCGTGACTAAATGCGGCTTCATGGCTACGCCATCGTTGGCTAATATGGCCGTCGCCTGCGCTAACTGCATGGGCGTCACTAGTGTATAGCCTTGGCCTATGCCGGTAATGACCGTTTCACCTTGATACCATGGCTGTTTGTATCTGCGCATTTTCCATTCTGGCGTAGGCAGCAAACCACCGATTTCACCTTGCATATCAATGCCTGATTTTCCCCCAAAGCCAAAATGGCGTACAAAATCAGTTAACTTTTCTATGCCTAATTCTAACGCTAAGCCATAGAAAAAAGTATCGCAAGAAATGGTAATCGCTCTTTGCATATCGACCATACCATGGCCACTAGGCTTCCAGTCGCGATAACGATGTGTACTATTTGCAAGGGTAAAGTAACCTGAATCTTGGATGGAAAATGGCGGCAGGCGTTTACCATTCTCTAAACCAGCCATGGCCACAAATGGCTTAAAAGTAGATCCCGGTGGATAAATGCCACGTATCGGCCGGTTGATTAGAGGCTTATCTAAGGAATCATTAAGAGCTTTCCAATTTTCCACATCAATGCCATCAACAAACAGATTAGGGTCAAACGTAGGCTGGCTAACATAGGCCAATACCGCACCAGTCTTTGGATCTATAGCCACCATGGCACCACGATGTTCGCCAAATGCAGTTTCAGCAATTTCTTGCATTTTACTATCAATAGATAGAATAATATTATTACCAGGCACCGGCAAAGTACTGGACAACACTCGAACCGCGCGACCATCAGCATCAATTTCTACTTGTTGAAAACCTGTGGTGCCGTGTAAATAAGGCTCGTAAAACTGTTCTACACCACTTTTTCCAACGTGGTCAGAGCCTTTGTAATTAGACAATGACTCTGACTTTTCCAGCCCAGCTAGATCTTTATCGTTGATGCGTCCGATATAGCCCACCACGTGTGACCCAAGTTTGCCTAGCGGATAATGTCTAAATAAACGTGACTTAATTTCCACGCCAGGAAAACGATAGTGATTGACAGCAAATTTAGCCGCCTCCGAATCATTTAGATGAGTGCGTATAGGCACGCTTTCAAAGTTACGACTTTCTACGCGTAGCTTATTGTAGCGTTTCAAGTCTAGCGAACTTATTTCAACCAGCTTACTTAGTTCGGCAATCGTCACGTCAAGATCAGTGATTTTTGAAGGCGTAATTTCTAACGTATAAACAAAAAAATTGTGCGCTAGCACTATTCCATTTCTGTCTATAATCAAGCCTCGATTTGGCACTATAGGCACCAATGAAATACGATTATTTTCAGCTAATGTTTGGTAGTGATCGTGCTGTTTTATTTGTAAATAAAAAAAACGTACCGCTAACAGGCTAAATAGGACTATTACAACAAAGGCACTGAAGCCTAATCTAAGCTTAAAGTAATACTGCTCATGTTGAAAGTTTTTTAGTTCAGCCCGCATACTTAGATACCAAGCCTAGTGTTTGCAAACAATTATGGCTAAGTAGCTATTATTGATCTCTATGAAATCAAGTGCCACGCGAACGACCAGTGGTAGTTAAGCTAAAAAATACCGCAAGGCGCCATAATAAAACACCCGTTACACTTGGTAAAAAGTAAGTCCAGCCTATTAGTTGCATACCTGCAAAAATTTTAAGTATAAGTAAACTAATCTGCGATATTAGTAACAACAATCCAACATAAACAAGTTGTTGTGTACCACTGAACAACACTAAACGTCGCTGATACATCACAGCAAAGAATGCAGTGACGGTGTAAGCCAGAGCATACTGACCAAAGGTACCCCCTGTGGCTATGTCCATCAACAAACCAGCAAACCAAGCCGTACCAACGTTACATAAATTGGGTGCCCGTATCAGCCAAAATATGATGATCAATAACAGAAATTCAGGTCGTATGGTTAGCATAAAGCCAGACCAAGGCAACAACAGGCATATAAATGCCAGCAATAATGACAAGTAAATGGTTTTGAGCTTACTCTGCTGCATAAGGCTTACTCGTTGAGCCAGATTGCGGCTTTTCTAGCATGGGTTGCACAGGCTTAATACTAGGGGACATTTTTGGCTTAGTGGCTGGTAAATCGCCTACTGGAGAAGGAGGAACATCGACAATTTCAGGAAATCCTATATGTGGAATACTGACC
>JBEDKX010000116.1:0-5983 GCA_041171965.1 Pseudomonadota bacterium
AAATAGGGGCGTGCGTGGAAAATTTATCGCTGCTCCACAAGTTAAGTTTTATTAATCAGGCGACAAGATCTAAATTTTTGTTACACCCAGGTGGGCAATTCTAAACGCTGCTTTTAATTTTTTTATTAAAGGCATGTTAAAGGGTTGTGTGGGGACATTTAAAAAAAAGGGGACTTAAATTGAGCGTAAATTCTTCAGTTGATGCAATTTCAGCTGATCTTTCTGAAAATGTAGTTGCGCAAAATGCAACGCTACATAGAAAGATAGGCTGGCAAGGTGCATTCTGGGTGGCAAGTGGCGTTCCGGCACTTGTTCTGTTTTCAATCGGTGCAATTGCCGCCACAGTGGGTAAGCCAGCGTGGATGATCTGGGCAATTTCAATCGCTTTTGGTTTTATTCAAGCGTTTACTTATGCGGAAATTGCAGGTTTGTTTCCACATAAATCTGGGGGCGCGTCAATTTACGGTGCTGTTGCTTGGGTTAAATATAGTAAATTTATTGCCCCTGTATCGGTTTGGTGTAACTGGTTTGCTTGGTCGCCGGTGCTGGCTATCGGCTCTGGTTTAGCCGCCGGTTATATGCTAAGCGCCTTATTTGCGCCGGATGCTATCATTAATACTTGGCAGATTACGCTACTTGATTTGAGTATGATTAAAGAAGGCCTTTTGCTAAGAATCAACGCAACCTTTATTCTAGGTGCGGCTGTCTTGCTTTCCGTGTTTACCATTCAACACGGCGGTATTTTACGATCTGCCAAAACCACTATGATTTTAGGTGTGATTGCGCTTATTCCACTTATGTTAATTGGCTTAGTGCCATTGTTAACCGGTGATATTGCACAAGCTAACTTTTTCCCATTAGCACCACTTGCTCACGATGCTGCAGGCAACGTGATTGATGGTGTGTGGGGAATTGAGGGCTGGAAGCTGATGGCTGGTGGTCTGTTCATTGCAGCTTGGTCTACTTATGGTTTTGAAACTGCTGTGTGTTACACACGTGAATTCAAAAATCCAAAGTCAGATACTTTTAAAGCTATTTTTTATTCTGGCTTACTTTGCGTTGCAGTATTTACCTTGGTGCCAATTGCCTTTCAAAGTCATTTAGGCTTAGGGCACATGGTGACGCCAGCTGTCGTTGATGCAGCCGGCGTAGTTACATCGCCTGCGGTTTATGACGGAATGTTAGAAGCTTCAATCTACAGTGGTATGGGTGTCGCTGCAGCGTTTTCTGACATTATTGGCGGCGGTAAGTTTATTGGTAATTTAATGGTCATTATGATGGTTTTAGCGCTATTGCTGGCTATCATGACTTCCATGGCAGGCTCCTCACGTACGCTGTATCAGGCCTCTGTTGATGGTTGGTTGCCAAAATATTTATCTAAAGTGAATGATCATGGTGCGCCAACCAGCGCAATGTGGACTGATCTTTGTTTTAATTTGATTCTGCTCATGATGTCCGACTATGTGTTTATTCTTGCGGCTTCAAATATCGGCTATATTATTTTCAACTTCCTTAACCTTAACTCTGGTTGGATTCACAGAATCGACCGTGGGAATTGGGAGCGCCCTTATAAAGCGCCAACTTTAATTCTAGCTTTAGGTGGCATACTAGGTTTTGTGAACTTAGGTATTATGGGTCTAGGAGCGGATATTTGGGGTGCAGGCACACTAAAAACTGGTTTAATCTTCGCAGCATTGATTATCCCGGTATTTATGTATCGTCACTATGTTCAAGATAAAGGCCAGTTTCCTAAACAGATGTTGGAAGATCTATATATTGATGGCCATGAAGATGGTGTATCTGGCAATAAGGCAGGTATTTTGCCCTATCTTGCGCTAGCGGCAGGTATCGCTTTAGTTTGGTATACGCATAGCTTATAAGTAATCTCTACACGTCCAAATGGGCGTGTTAGTAGCTATATACGGTCGAAGCTTTAAGCTTTGGCCGCTTTTTTTTCATCTTTTAGGTGTCATTTTTTTGCTTTTTCTTTAAAAATTATCTGTTTCATATTCAAGTAATACCTTAGTAGTAAGCCATGAGGGTAATTGTTCGAACCTAGCATCGATATGAAAATAGACCATTAGAAATTTCCATTTACATGACCGGAGAGAGAAAATGGCACGCGATCCAAAACACGATATTCTATTTGAACCTATTCAAATTGGCCCTAAAACTTTACGTAATCGTTTTTATCAAGTGCCGCATTGCATTGGTGCCGGTTCTGATAAGCCAGGCTTTCAGGCAGCACATCGCTCAGTTAAAGCTGAGGGTGGATGGGCGGCGATGAATACGGAATACTGTTCTATTCATCCTGAGTCTGATGATACACATCGATTGTCTGCACGTATTTGGGATGAGGGAGATGTACGTAATTTACGTGCAATGACTGATGAAGTGCATAAATACGGTGCCTTAGCCGGCGTTGAACTTTGGTATGGCGGTGCTCATGCGCCTAATATGGAATCACGCGCTACGCAACGTGGCCCTAGTCAATTTGCATCAGAATTTGAAACATTAAGTTATTGTAAAGAAATGGATTTTGGTGATATTGCACAAGTACAACAATATTATGTTGACGCGGCTAAACGCTCACGCGATGCCGGTTTTGATATTGTGTATGTGTATGGTGCGCACTCCTATTTGCCATTGCAATTCTTAAATCCTTACTATAACAAACGTACTGATAAATACGGTGGTTCTTTAGAAAACCGCGCTCGCTTCTGGCTAGAAACTTTAGAAAAAGTTAAGCATGCGGTTGGTAGCGAATGTGCAATTGCGACACGTTTTGCTGTGGATACGGTTTACGGTCCTGGCCAAATTGAAGTTGAAGTCGATGGTATGAAGTTTATTGAACTCGCTGACCCGTTGGTTGATTTGTGGGATGTGGATGTGGGCGATATTGCCGAGTGGGGCGAAGATGCTGGTCCTTCACGTTTTACCCAACAAGGCCACCAAATACCTTGGACTAAGTTCGTAAAACAAGTCTCAAAAAAACCAGTGCTTGGCGTTGGTCGTTTTACTGATCCAGAAAAAATGGTTGAAATTGTCACCAAAGGTTATGCCGATATTATTGGTTGTGCTCGCCCTTCAATTGCAGATCCATTCTTACCACAAAAAATCGAGCAAGGTCGTTATGACGATATTCGTGTTTGTATCGGTTGCAACGTATGTATTTCTCGTTGGGAAATCGGTGGTCCTCCAATGATTTGTACACAAAATGCCACTGCCGGTGAAGAGTATCGTCGTGGCTGGCATCCTGAGAAATTCCGTAAAACAAGCTCTAAAGATTCAGTGTTGGTGGTTGGTGCTGGACCTTCGGGCTCAGAAGCTGCACGAGTGCTAATGGAAAGTGGTTATACCGTCCATTTATATGACAAAGCTGAAAAAATTGGTGGTCATTTAAATACAGTGACTACATTACCTGGTCTTGGTGAGTGGAGTTATCACCGTGATTATCGCGAAACGCAAATTAATAAATTGGTGAAGAAGAATAAAGAAAGCCAAGTTGCGCTAGGTCAAAAACCAATTACAGCTGACGAAGTGCTGCAGTATGGCGCGGACAAAGTGATTATTGCGACAGGATCATCTTGGAATACGGATGGTAATAACTGCTTAACACATGAGGCCATTCCAGGGGCAGATGCATCTTTAGCTGACCAGTTAACGCCAGAGCAAGTATTTGAAGGTAAGAAGAAAATTGGTAAACGTGTCGTTATTCTAAATGCCGATACCTATTTTATGGCACCTAGTTTAGCCGAAAAACTTGCATTAGATGGCCATGAAGTGACGGTTGTTTCTGGTGTGCATTTAGCTAACTATATGCACTTCACCCTTGAATATCCAAACATGATGCGTCGCTTACATGAGCTACATGTTGAAGAGTTAGGCGATCATTTCTGTTCAAAAATTGAAGCAGGTCGTTTGGAAATTTACAATATTTGGGGTGATGGTTCAAAACGGACTTATCGTGGTCCTGGTGTTTCTCCACGTGATGCTAATACAACGCATCGTTGGCTTGAGTTTGATTCATTGATTCTAGTGACAGGTCGTCATTCAGAAAATAAATTATGGAATGAGCTTAAAGCACGCGAATCTGAATGGGCTGCCAACGATATCAAAGGTATTTACTTGATTGGTGATGCCGAAGCGCCACGTTTAATTGCCGATGCTACCTTTACCGGTCACCGTGTTGCGCGTGAGATTGAAGAGGCTAATCCGCAAATCGCTATTCCATACAAACGTGAAGTAGCGGTATGGGGCGTACCACACATGCCAGGCGGGGAATTTAAGATTGAGTATAAAGTTTAGATTGTTCTAAAGGTAATCGCCGCAAAATATCGCGGCGATTATGTTTAATACGTAAGAGTTTACCCTGATGCTGTTAGCGAAAATACACTTCAGCTTGCATGGTTGATTAAATAACGAATAGGCAATGCACAATGAATAATTCCATAGTAAGTAATGCCTCCGAAGTAAGTGCTAGTGGAATTAATGCTAGCGATATTACAAGAATACTGTTTGAGAATTTCCATCCGAATGCGGTCTATCTGTTTTATGTGATTGGATATATTGCAATCGCAGTATTTTTATACGGTACCTATGTACAAATTCGTAAGTACCGTCGTGGACAACCAGATGGATCTTGGGGTGAATTGTTACATCGCTTTTTCGACATGGTTAAAACCATGGCAACCCATAGAACATTAGTACGACGCGATAAAAGTGCCGGCCGTGCGCATGGTTTAATATTTTTAGGATTCGTGCTGTTATTTGTTGGCACCTCCATCATCACCTTAGAGTACGACATACTTCAGCCATTGTTCGGACTCAAGTTTTGGTACGGTCATTTTTATCTATGGTTTTCTTTAGTGCTTGATTTAGCAGGTTTTGGTCTAATCGTTGGCTTAATTTACATGATGTACAGACGTAAATGGCTAAAGTTACCTAAGCTTGATTACAAAAGAGTTGATAGGCAAGTTGGTGATGCCGATTTCGATCGTAATCAATATCGTCGTGAAGACTGGGCCTTTTTGTGGTCGTTCATACTGATTGCCGTTACAGGATTTATTTTAGAAGCAACTCGATTAGTGTGGCTAAGTGGCCGTCCAGTGGTTTGGGATTACCGTATGTGGTCGCCAGTTGGCGCACTGTTGGCGCATTTAATGCAGGCGATTGGTTTCAGCGCAGATGGCGCTGGTACTCTTCGCACCGGCTTGTGGTGGTTTCACGGTGTGCTGTCACTAACTTTCATTGCGTTTATTCCTTACAGCAAAATTAAACACATTTTTACCGCCGCCGCCTCTTTAATGTTTAAAGATCCGCTGGCTGGTAGAAGATTACCAAGAGTGCCAGATGACCAAAAAACCGCCGGTTATAAGTCAATTACTGATTTAACTTGGAAAAATCTACTCCACTTAGATGCCTGTACAAAATGTGGTCGCTGCCAAGAAGCATGTCCTGCGAATGCAGTCGGTGCACCATTATCGCCACGTGACGTGATTCTGTCGTTACGTGAATTTGCTAATCATGCATTAAGTGCGAAAGAGATACCCAAAGAAGCTGAATTAGACATTCATGGCAAAGGCGTAGGCCAAGTGTTTATGGAAACCTTATGGTCATGCCGAACTTGCTTGGCATGTGTAGAAATTTGCCCAGTTGCGGTGGAGCATGTGCCTATCATCGTGCAAATGCGACGCAATTTGGTCGAGGCTGGTGAAATGGAACCGTTGCTAGAAAAAACGCTGCAAACCATTCATAAGACTGGAAATTCGTTTGGCGAGTCTAAACGTAAAAGAGCGTCCTGGACCAAAGAGTTAGATTTTGAGATTAAAGATGCGCGAAAAGAAGCGGTAGACATGCTTTGGTTTGTTGGTGATTACGCTTCATTTGACCCGCGCAATCAAAAGGTAACACAAGGCTTTGCCAGATTGATGCATAAAGCTGGCATTGATTTTGGTTTGCTGTTTGAAGGCGAATTAAATGC
>JBEDKX010000117.1:0-4061 GCA_041171965.1 Pseudomonadota bacterium
TTATTCACCCACGATGAAGTCATCACCATGTTCCATGAATTTGGTCATGGCCTGCACCACATGCTCACGCAAGTGGATGAATATGGCGTATCAGGCATCAAAGGCGTGGAATGGGATGCCGTTGAATTGCCTAGCCAATTTATGGAAAACTTCTGCTGGGAGTGGGAAGTGCTTCGCCACATGACCGCCCAAGTAGACACAGGCGAACAATTGCCACGCACACTATTCGAAAAAATGGTCGCTGCCAAAAACTTTCAAGCGGGCATGCAAACTACACGTCAAATTGAGTTTTCACTGTTTGATATGCGCTTACACGGCGAATTTGACCCAAATGGAAAACAAACTGCGTTGGATTTAATCGAACAAATTCGTGACGAAGTAGCCGTAGTGCGCCCACCAAAATGGAACCGCTTTCCTAATAGCTTCAGCCACATTTTTGCCGGTGGCTACGCCGCTGGTTATTACAGTTATAAATGGGCAGAAGTATTATCTGCCGATGCCTACAGCTTATTTGAAGAGCTAGGCGTGTTATCAGCGCAGGCAGGCAGCCTGTTTAAAAATGAAGTATTGGCAAAAGGTGGGAGCCGCCCAGCGTTGGAATCATTTGTGGCGTTTAGAGGTAGAGAGCCTAGTATGGATGCTTTGTTGCGACATAATGGCATGGCGGGTTGATGGCGGAAGCGTTTAAGCGCGTGGGCAAAGATATGCCTGCGCTTATTTGCTAAGCGATTTAAGCCAAGGTAAATACGAGAAGATATGAAGCACGATTTCTGGCACCAAAAATGGCATAAAAACGAGATTGGTTTTCACTTGCCTGATGCCAATCCCTTGTTGGTGAAACACTTCCCCACACTCCAAATCAAACAAGGCGCGCGTGTATTTTTACCGTTGTGTGGTAAAACTTTGGATATTGCTTGGCTGCTTGCTCAAGGTTACCGCGTGGCTGGTGCAGAGTTAAGCGCACTTGCGATTGATGATTTATTTAACAGCCTTAACCTAACGCCAACTGTCACAAATTTAGGTTCAATCACGCATTACAGCGCGACTAATATTGAACTATTTGTCGGCGATATTTTTAAAGTCACGCCAGCCATGCTTGGCAATGTTGATGCGGTTTACGACCGTGCTGCTTTAGTAGCTTTGCCTGATGAAATGCGCAAACAATATTCCAAGCATTTAATGAATCTCACCAATAAAGCACCGCAGTGCCTGATTTGTTTTGAGTACGACCAGAACTTGCATGCTGGGCCGCCTTTTTCTATTTGCGCCAATGAAGTTGAACAACATTATCAAAGTACTTATGAGTTAACTTTGCTGGCGAGTGAGATGATGCCCAATGGTTTGAAAGGCCAATATCCTACGACTGAGCAGGTTTGGTGGCTTAAACCTTTAAGTTAGCCAATCTTCAAGGCTGGTAATTACTTGGTGGCAGTGCGCTTTCACATATTCACTCGGTTGTTTTAAATCTGGCACAACTACCACCTTTAAGCCTGCCGCGATAGCCGCAAGTGCGCCATTTTCGCTGTCTTCAAAGGCGATGCATTGTTCAACTTTTAAGCCTAACTTTTTAACTGCCAATAAATAAATATCTGGGTCAGGTTTTCCTCGACTGACTTCTTGGCCGCTGGTGATGTGGCTAAAATAATCGAATATGCCAACATGGTTTAAACGATGTGTAATGTGATGAATGGGCGATGACGAAGCGACGCTACATATTACGTTGTTACTTTGGTAATGCTTAAGCAATTTATTTACACCATTTTTTAGTGGAAAAGTGTGATTGTGTTCGGCTAATAAAATATCTAAGCCTTGCATGACTTGATTAAAGTTAGCCTGCCCACCCAATTGCTCAACCATGATGCGCGTTGAATCTGGCCCTACGCGACCGATGAGTTCAACATACTCTGCTTGCGTGTAGGTGATGCCGATTTGTTTAGCCGCAACTATACAGGCTTGCATAATGATGCGTTCAGAATCAATTAGCAGGCCATCCATATCAAATATTGCAGCTTTTATCATGTAAGGATGCTCAAAAAAGGCGAGACTTTAGCATACAACTAAAGCCTCACTTTTTCTGCGTGTTAAAATTGAGCCTATTATGCATTTTATTGAGATGGATTTATGAAGTTAGCCACGTGGAACGTCAATTCCTTAAATGTTCGCCTGCCACATGTGTTGGATTGGTTGCGTGACAACCCAATCGATGTGCTTTGCCTGCAAGAAACCAAGCAGGAGGACGTCAAGTTTCCGTATGAAGCGCTAAAAGAAGCCGGTTATGAGGCCATTCACATTGGCCAGAAAACGTATAACGGCGTAGCCATTATTAGCCGCCATGCTTTAACGGATGTTCAACACAATATCCCTAATTTTGAAGACGATCAGCAACGTGTGATTTCCGCTACTATTAATGGTATTCGTGTTGTTTGTGCTTATATCCCTAACGGCCAAGCGGTAGATTCTGAAAAATATCAGTATAAAATGCGTTGGTTGAAGGCCTTGACTGATTGGCTTAGAACAGAGTTAGTAGCGCATCCAAAATTAATGCTTTTGGGTGATTACAATATCGCGCCTGAAGATCGAGATTGCCACGATCCAGAAGCTTGGTTAGGCCAAATATTAGTCAGTCCTGCGGAGCGAGAAGCTTTTCAAGCGCTAGTGAATCTTGGTTTGCATGATAGTTTTAGATTATTTGAACAAGCAGAGAAAAGCTTTAGTTGGTGGGATTATCGCATGATGGGTTTTAGGCGTAATTTCGGCATGCGTATTGATCATATTCTAGTGAGTGATGCGCTTAAATCGATTTGCATAGCTGCCACTATTGATAAAACACCGCGTAAGTTAGAGCGACCTTCTGACCATACGCCGGTCATTTTAGAGATCGCTTAACCTTTAATTTTAATGCCTAGCTGTTTAAGTTTGCGATACAAATGCGTACGTTCTAAGCCCGCAATTTCTGCAAGTTTGCTCATGTTGTTGCCAGCATCTTTCATGTGATACTCAAAATACAAGCGCTCAAAATCGTCTCTAGCCTCACGAAGTGGTTGCTTTAAATTTTCCTCTGCCACTGTGATTGGTAAAGTTCTAATCGGTGCTTGAATGACTTTGGTTCGTTCTGGCATAGTTTGTTGAGTGTTCGCCTGCGCATCATCAAATTGATGAAGTACACGGTTTACGTCATCTAAGGTAATTTTTTTACCTAAACTAGTTTGTATCAAATTGCGAATCACTGCATCTAGCTGCGCTAGATCCCCAGGCCAATCAGCGTTACGTAGGCTATTTAGTGCGGCAATATCAAACTCGCGATATTCCGTGCTAGCCAGCTCAAACTGCAGGCTTGCCATGGCAATCGCCAGGTCTGGGATGTCTTCTTTATGCTCATCTAGTGCCGGTACACGTAGCGAAACGGCTGATAATATCTGTAGTAAATTGTGATCGAATAAAGCTTCAGCTTGTAATTTTGGTAAGTTTTCGCTAGTGCTACAAACGACGCGCACATTGTATTTGTCTGACTTTGTAATCAATAATAATAAGCCTTTTTGCTCCATTTTATTTAAAAGCAAATAGCCAAAAAGCAAATTATTTATGGAGTAATATTTTAACTGATTCTATCATACAAATAATCCAAAGTGGAAACTATTGGGTAAAAGTTTATAACGTATGCGGAACAGCCACAGATACAGCAAAAATTGAAATAATTGCGTGTAATTGTTACATGTATTTACCCAATGCTTTTTCGCCTAATGGCAATAATTTAAATGATGCTTTTTTACCCATTTCAAATTGCGAAATGACACATTATCAATTACAAATTTTTAACAGATGGGGCGTTCAACTATTTGAATCAACCAATCCTATAATTAGTTGGGATGGAAAGCTAAATGGAGTTTTGCAAACCAATGATGTTTATACTTATCAAGTGCAAGTTGATTTGGTAAACAGTAATAAATCAGCTGCTGTTAAACATGTTTCTTTAAAAGGAAATGTTACGTTATTGAATTAATGTATTTTTTGATTTTGTTTGAATGAAAGAATGAAAAAAATATAACTTAACGAATATTTTT
>JBEDKX010000118.1:0-4025 GCA_041171965.1 Pseudomonadota bacterium
CAATTATTAATTTTATTTAGGGACCATAATGTCTACATTATCAACATCAAATATACACCAAGACAGCATCGTTATTGATGGCCTTAACATCTCAAAATGGGAACGTCCTGTTTTTGAAGATATGAAAAAAGGCGGCCTCACTGCGGTTAATTGCACCATTTCAGTATGGGAAGGCTTTCAGGGTACGGTCGGTAATGTGATCGACATGAAAAACCTAATTCGTGAAAGTAGCGATTTATTAACTTTAGTTAGTGGCGTGGATGATATTCGTCGCGCGAAAGAAGAAGGTAAAACCGGTATCATTTTAGGCTTTCAAAACGCCCATGCGTTTGAAGATAACCTAGGCTATATCGAGATCTTTGCGGACTTAGGTGTGCGCGTAGTGCAACTCTGTTACAACACGCAAAACTTAATAGGCACAGGTTGCTATGAACGAGATGGTGGATTGTCTGGCTTTGGCCACGAAGTCATTGCCGAGATGAACCGTGTCGGCATTATGGTGGACTTATCCCATGTAGGCGGCAATACCTCGACTGAAGCTATTTTAGCTTCTAAAAAACCAGTCTGTTATTCCCATTGCTTGCCGACAGGCTTAAAGCAACATCCACGCAATAAAGATGACGAGCAACTTAAATTTATCGCGGATCATGGCGGTTTTATTGGCGTCACCATGTTTCCGCCATTTCTTAAGCGCGGTAGCAATGCAACAGTAGATGATTACGTTGAGGCTTTTGATTACATCATTAACCTTGTAGGCGATGACTGCGTAGGTATTGGTACAGACTTTACTCAAGGTTACGGCAAGCCATTTTTCGAGTGGCTAACACATGACAAAGGCCGCCACCGCCGTTTAACCGATTTTGGTACGGTGGTAAATCCAGAAGGCTTCCGCACTATAGGTGACTTTCCTAATTTAACTACCGCAATGGAGCGCGCTGGTTGGAGCGAAAGCCGTATTCGTAAAGTATTAGGCGAAAATTGGCTACGTGTGTTTGGCGAAGTTTGGACTAAGTAAAATCTACACTAACGATATTTATAAGTAACGTCCATTAAGTATTAGCGATTACTTAAAGACTCTATTTAAGAAATTGTGTTTAAAGAATCAAGGAGATTCAAGTGCAACCACTAGTACCAATTGAAGTAGACGAAGAAACAGGCGTTTGGACCACTGATGGCCTACCAATGCTGTACGTGCCAAGGCATTTTTTCACTAATAATCACTTAGCTGTTGAAGATGCACTTGGTCAACAGAAATATGCCGAGATTCTTTACGATGCAGGCTATAAATCAGCCTATTTTTGGTGTGAAAAAGAAGCAGAAAAACACCAACTTACCGGCATGGCTGTATTTGATCATTATTTAAAACGTCTATCTCAGCGCGGTTGGGGTTTGTTTAGTTTCGAATCTGTAGATCCTATCACGGGCAGCGCAGAAATTAAGTTGGAATATTCATCATTTGTTCTAGCGCAACCCAATAAACCAGGAAAACTTTGTTATATGTTCGCCGGCTGGTTTGCCGGTGCAATGGATTGGGTCACACAAGAAAAAGGCCATTCAGCCCATACTAATTGCGGTGAAGTCAGTTGCGCTGAAACCTATTGCACGGAGTCTCAGTGTGGCGCCAGTGGCAATAGCCATTGCATATTCTCAGTGACCCCGCTCGCTAAAAAAACCTAATTTGCACAATTGGAAAAACCATGCGCTACCCTCACCTTTTTTCACCTTTAACACTCAATAAACTAACTTTAAGAAATCGTATTGTTAGCACCGCGCACGCTGAAGTCTATGCCGAGCCAGGTGGCTTGCCGGGTGAACGTTATATTCGTTACTATGAAGAAAAAGCTAAGGGTGGTTTGGGTTTGGCAATTTGTGGTGGCTCTAGCCCAGTGTCTATTAATAGCCCACAAAGTTGGTGGAAGTCAGTCAATTTATCGACGGATAAGATTATTGAACCGCTGTCTAATTTAGCTGAAGCTATGCATAAGCACGGCGCAAAAATTATGATACAAGCGACCCATATGGGCAGACGCTCAGCTTATTATGGTGAACATTGGCCGCATTTAGTCACACCGAGCGGCGTACGCGAACCTGTGCATCGCGGTAACGCAAAAACTATTGAGTATGAAGAAATTCGTCGCATCATCAAAGATTTTGCCTTAGCCGCTAAACGCGTTCAAGACGCGGGTATGGATGGCATTGAAATTTCTGCTGCGCATCAGCATTTAATCGACCAGTTCTGGAGTCCGCGCAGCAACTTCAGGACTGATGATTTTGGTGGTAGTTTAATTAACCGTATGCGCTTTGGTGTAGAAGTGTTAAGTGCTGTACGTGAAGCGGTAGGCGCAGATTTTTGCGTAGGTATGCGTATGTGCGGTGATGAGTTTCATGAAGATGGTCTAGATCATGAAACGCTGAAAGAAATCGCGCAATATATGTCTGAAACAGGCTTGATAGATTTCATAAGCGTAGTTGGTTCTGGGGCGGATACACATAACACTATTGCTAACTGCATGCCGCCTATGGCATTGCCGCCAGAGCCATTTGTACATTTGGCCGCCGGCATTAAATCGGTGATAAAAATCCCGCTGATGCATGCACAAAGCATACGTGACGCAACACAGGCTGAGCGTATTTTAGAAAATGGCTGGGTTGATTTAGTGGGTATGACGCGTTCACATTTGGCTGATCCGCACATTGTCACAAAAATCCGCGACGGTCGCGAAGATGAAATCAAACAATGTGTAGGTGCGAATTACTGTATAGACCGCCAATATCTTGGGCAAGATGTATTGTGTATACAAAATGCGGCGACTTCGCGTGAAGCGACCATGCCACATATTATTGCCAAAAGTAGTGGCCCTAAACGCAAAGTCGTGGTCATAGGCGCAGGTCCAGCAGGCTTGGAAGCAGCTCGTGTAGCTGCCGAGCGTGGACATGATGTAGTGTTATTTGAGCGCAATAGCAGTGTTGGCGGACAAGTTAACTTGGCTTCTAAAGTACCACAACGGGAACAAATGGCTGGTATTATTCGCTGGTTTGATATGGAAACTAAACGTTTAGGCATAGACCGTAGATTTGGTGTAGATGCCGATGCCACTATGATTCTTGCAGAAAAACCGGATATTGTGGTGTTAGCCACAGGCGGCAGTAGCCATATACATCAAGTACCAGCTTGGGGAGTGGCTGAAGGTTTAGCCGTTAGTTCATGGGACATTTTGTCTGAGAAGGTAGCACCAGGCAAAAATGTATTAATTTATGACTCAATGAGCACACACGCCGGCTTTGGCACAGCGGACTTTATCGCTAGCCGCGGCAATAATGTAGAGTTAGTGACGCCGGATGTGAAAGTAGCCGATGATGTTGGCGGCACGACTTTCCCGATTTTTTATCGTCGCTTATATTCGCTAGGCATTATCCCAACGCCAAATTACTGGCTAGATCGTGTGTATGCGGAAGGCGATAAAAAAATTGCCGTTATTCGTAATGAATATACCGATGAGATTGAAGAGCGTGCAGTTGATCAAGTGGTCATTGAAAACGGCACTACACCTAACGACACGCTTTACTGGGCGCTAAAAGAGCAATCAGCGAATCATGGCCAAACCGACATCGACACCTTGTTCGCGTCGCAACCACAACCCGCTTTGTCTATGCCATTAAAAGCAGGTGAATTTTTGTTATACCGTGTCGGCGATTGCATTTCTATGCATAACATTCACGGTGCAATTTACGATGCGCTGCGTTTGTGTAAAGATTTTTAATCATGCAAATGTTGAATTACACTGACTTTAATTACAGCGTCACGGCCTTGTTTTGGCTAGCAAGCTCAGCGCTTACCATTGGTCTATGGCGACGCACACAATTATGGCGGGCGGGCCAGCCTGCGGCATTCTTATGGCTGAATCTACTAGCCATTCCTAAGCGCTACTTTGTAGATTTACATCATGTAGTGTCACGAGAGCCATATATTGCCCGCACTCACGTAGCTACGGCTGGGGGTGCGGTGGCTACTTTAGCCTTAGTGG
>JBEDKX010000119.1:0-4019 GCA_041171965.1 Pseudomonadota bacterium
GCATTATTTGTATTGGATACATTGCTGAGGTAAAGCTTAATTCCAATCAAACAATGAGTTAAATAGTGAGTTAAATAACAAGTGAAATAATATGATGGAATAATAAGCCATTATTTCAATGTTAAGTTGTTCTATTTTCTTAGTCCGTGACACTTACGGCAAGTTCCTCCATAATTATGAATTGGCTGTAATGCTTGTCAAAACACTTGAATCAAAATCGAACCTTTATTGGGTGAGAGTTTCAGAGCTTTAATTGTGGGTAAATATTGGCTTGTGGGTAAAAGTTGGTATTTTTAGCAACGATAATTTAGTAACGATAATGTAGAGTAACTATGAATAATTTTACAGTAGAGGCCATTGAACTTACTAGGCTTTATGGCGGACGCGAGGCCGTTAGCAATGTAAGTTTCACCTTAAGCAAAGGCCAAGTGTTAGGCTTTTTAGGGCCTAATGGTGCAGGTAAATCTACCACCATGAAAATGCTAACAGGTAATCTTGCGCCAAGTAATGGCTCTGTCAAAATCTGTGGCATAGACATGATGGAAAATCCAAAAGAAGCCAAAGCGCTGATTGGTTACTTGCCTGAAATGCGTCCCTTGTATAAAGAGTTGACCGTCGATGAGTATTTAACCATCGCGGCAAGATTACATCGTGTTAGTTCTGGCAACATTAAAAAAGCAGTAGAAATCGCTAAAGAACGCTGTGGCTTAGGCCATATGAGTAAGCGCTTAATTGAGAATTTGTCGAATGGCTATCAACAGCGGGTTGGTATTGCGCAAGCTATTATTCATAACCCAATGGTGGTTATTTTAGATGAACCTACTGTTGGCCTAGATCCTATCCAAATCAGGGATATTCGCGCATTGATTCGTGAAGTAGGTGCTGAACGTAGCGTGATTATCTCTACGCATATTCTGCCAGAAGTAGAAATGGTTTGTGACCACGTGCAGATTATTGATAAAGGTAAACTGGTATTCAACGGTGCAATTGATGTGCTTAAAAAACAGCGCATCGGTAATAAGCTTTTGATTACTATGCATAATCCTCCAAGTGCAGACGAAATGTTGAAAATAGCTGGCGTCACTGAAGTTGAAGTGTTGCCTGCGGGTCAAATGCGTGTACGTTTTGCCGATGGTGCAGCACCCGCTGAAGCGATTGTGCTGGCTGCCGTGCAAAATAACTGGGGATTACACCAAATTGCACCAGATCAAACCAGCTTGGAAGATGTTTTCGTACAGCTGACTTATCAAGAACAAGCCGTTCCAGAAGCTTCAATCAGCTAACTAGCCATTAAGGTCGAATCATGATTATCAATGTAGCAAGAAAAGAATTAAAAAGTATGTTTGCCTCGCCTATGGGCTGGGTAATTTTATCATTGCTGATGTTTGCTTTTGGTACGTATTATTTAAATGGTGTTAACGATTATTTTGCCGTAATGTCAGGCGCCATGCGTCCCGCAGAGCGTACCGGTGTCACCCAGTTTGTTGGGCAAATGGTCTATGGCTTTGCCTCATTTATGGTGTTGTTTGCGGTGCCACTGCTTTCTATGCGCCTAATTAGTGAAGAACGCCGTAGTCAAACTTTACCATTCCTGTTTAGTGCGCCAATTTCACTGACGGAAATTGTGGTGGGTAAGTTCTTAGGCTTAGTCGCATTTTTAGGCATATTAGTAGTGTTTATTGGCGCCATGTTATGCACACTGAATATTTGGGCTGATATTGACTTTGGTTTTATTCTGGCTAACTCGATTGGTTTATTGCTCATGGTGGCTAGTTTTTCTGCGCTAGGATTATATTTTTCTAGTCTGACGCAACAACCAGTCGTGGCGGCTATATTAACCTTCGTTGCGTTATTCGCGCTGATGTTTTTAGACCGCTTTTTTGCTGGTGATCCAAGCAATACATTAGCAAGCCTATCGCTAACGCGTCATTTTCAATCGTTCTCAGGTGGCTTGATTGATACGGCGGATATTGCTTATTTTGGTTTATTTATTTTGACCTTCTTAACGTTAACGGTACGCCGCTTAGATGCCGATCGCTTACGTGGTTAAGTTGAGTGCTAGTTAAGATTAGCAGTTAAATTATTGCCAGTTAAACTATTACTGGTCACATTTATAAATTGTGAAATATTGGATCTTGTAAAATGAACATCAATCGTAAATTACGCCTTCAGTTATTAGTACAAAACAGTTTTTTTGTCGTACTGTTTTTAATGCTAGTTGTTTTACTAGGCTATTTGGCCAGCCAATATCGCTTTGCAAAAGACATTACTCAGGCTAATCGCAATATCTTAACGCAAGGCAGTGTTAACGTGCTTAAGCAAATGAAAGAGCCGATTAATATTACCGTTTTTGCCACCAAAGACGATGCAACCGGCGGTGACAATTTCCGTAAGGGCATGATCGATTTCGTTGCGCGTTATCAGCGCGAAAAAAAGAATGTGCATCTAACTTTTGTAAATCCTTCTGTAGAGCCTAAATTAGCGCAAGATGCCGGCGTTAAAAATGATGGTGAAGTCGTTGTTGAATACCAAAAACATGTAGAACACATCACGCCGCCGATTGCAGAACAAGAAATGACCAATTTATTGGTGCGTTTATCACGCACGAATCAACAGGCGGTCATGTACCTAGATGGTCATGGCGAACGTAATCTGATTGGTGTTAAAAACTTTGACATCGGAGAATTTGGTAAACAACTACAGGCTAAAGGTTTTAAATTTGCCAACCCAGATTTAACGATTGTACAAGCGGTACCGAAGAATGGCGCGATGTTAGTGATTGCCAGCCCACAGGTCGATGTAAGCGAAGTTGAAGCCAAAAAGATCAAAGCTTATCTTGAAGGTGGCGGTAATTTATTGTGGTTATTGGATGACAATAATCTGCATGGTTTAAAAGAAGTTGCTGAATATATAGGCTTGCAAGTTTCACCTGGCATCGCAATGGACATGGCGTCAGCACAATATGGCGCAGATGCTAGAGTTTCATTCGCTAGCCTGTACGGAGAGCACGCGATTACCTCGAATTTTATGTTGCGCACACTTTTCCCTGAAGCGCATGAAGTGACCGCTCGCGGCACCGATGAAAATGGCTGGAAGGTCAGTAATTTAATTGAAGTTGCGCCGAATGGTTGGTTGGCCTCAGAAAAACTAGCTAAAGATGCTAAGCCTGTATTCAACGAAAAAAATGACAAAAAAGGCCCGATTAATATTGGCGTTGCGCTTGAGCGGACTTATGGCAAAAAAGGCCAACGTATTGTAGTGATGGGTAATGGTAACTTTTTATCAAACACCTTCATTACTAATGGCGGAAATCTAGACTTAGGCGTCAATATGATTAACTGGCTAGCTGGCGATGACAAGCTCATTACCATTCAGCCTATGCCGCTGAAAGATATAAATGTGACGATTCCTGATACTGATTCTGGTCGCTTGATTGCTTGGACGGTATTCCATGCTTTTCAATATTTCATTCCACTAGGCATGTTGATTGCAGGATTTTATTTATGGTGGAAACGTAGAAAAGCGTAAATTAGATTATGCGCATGGTCTGTATGTTATTTAGTAACTTGTTTAATGCTAACTTGTTTATTGCTAACTACAGGTAATTACAGCTTTAACTCAAGATGTAAAAGGCAGTAAATGAAAAAACGTTGGTTACTCAATTTAATGATGTTGTGCGTGATTGCAGGCTTAGTCACATTTTTATTTCTGCGCCCTAAACAAACGCTAGATCAAGGTAGCAGCTACGAAATTTCCAGCTATAAATTGTCTGAGTTTAACGCGATTAGCATTGAGTTTCCTAGCAAGGCGCCGGTCACTTTTGAAAAAGTAAATGGTTTTTGGCGTTTGACAGCACCTAATCAAACGCGTGCAGACCAAGCATCTGTGCAACGCATTTTATCGATTATTGCTGCAAAATCTAAAGATAAAATTACCAAAGAAAAATTTGAAGCAGTCGATTTAGAAAAATTTGGACTCAATAATCCATCACTAAAATTGAAGCTTATTAGAAATAAAGA
>JBEDKX010000120.1:0-3994 GCA_041171965.1 Pseudomonadota bacterium
GGTTGATGACATTCTGGACGTTGAAGCTGACACCGCCACCTTAGGCAAAACCGCGGGTAAAGACGCAGACAGCAACAAACCTACTTATGTGACTATTTTGGGTTTAATACCAGCCAAGCAGCACGCGCAGAAACTATATGAGGCGGCAATTGCTGCCATTGCACCTTTTGGTGAAAGTGCGCAGCGCTTGCGAGAATTAGCTGCTTTTATTATGCAACGTAGCTTTTAAAAACTTATGACGCCTTTACTCAGCAGCATTGATTCACCATTGCAACTCCGACAGCTTGATCGTAAGCAGTTGGTTGAACTTGCACAAGAACTGCGCTTATTTTTGATTGATAGTGTGGCTAAAACTGGCGGTCATTTAGCCTCCAATTTAGGCGTAGTAGAGCTGACGATTGCACTGCATTATGTTTTTAATACGCCTGATGACAGACTGGTCTGGGATGTAGGCCACCAAACCTATCCGCATAAAATTTTGACTGGCCGCCGTGAACAAATGCAATCACTACGTAAAGAAAAAGGTATTGCAGGCTTTCCACGCCGCTCCGAAAGTGAATATGATACTTTTGGTGCAGGTCATTCTAGTACGTCGATATCTGCCGCGCTAGGCATGGCGGTTGCCGCACAGAAAGCTGGCTTGGAAAGACGCGCTGTGGCGATTATTGGTGATGGTGCCATGACGGCAGGCATGGCATTTGAAGCATTAAACAATGCCGGTGATATGGATGCAAACTTGTTGGTGATATTGAACGACAATGACATGAGCATTTCAAACAATGTTGGTGCGCTAAATAATTATCTCACCAAATTGCTGTCTAGCCGTTTTTACGACAAGGTCAGATCGTCAGGCAAAAAAGTGCTTTCTGCTATGCCGCCTATGATGGAGTTTGCCAGACGCGCAGAAGAGCACGTCAAAGGCATGGTGTTGCCAGGCACTTTATTTGAAGAGTTTGGTTTTAACTATATAGGCCCAATTGATGGCCATGATTTAGATGCATTAATTGATACTCTGCGTAATATCAAACAGTTAAAAGGCCCTCAGTTTTTGCACATCGTAACGCAAAAAGGCAAAGGCTTCGAACCGGCAGAAGATAATCCCAATAAATTTCATGGTGTAGGAAAATTTGATCCGTGCAATGGCGCTGCGATTAGCTTAGCTACTAGCAACAGTATCCCTAAAAAAACCTACACTCAAGTATTTGCTGATTGGCTGACTGATATGGCAGCGCTTGATGAACGCTTGATTGGCATTACGCCAGCCATGTGCGATGGTTCTGGCTTAAACGACTTTGCGGAAAAATATCCAGCGCGCTATTTTGATGTAGGCATCGCCGAGCAACACGCGCTAACTTTTGCCGCAGGCATGGCATGCGATGGCTTAAAACCAGTCGTTGCAATCTATAGCACGTTTTTACAGCGTGCTTACGATCAGCTGATTCATGATATTGCTTTGCAAAATTTACCGGTATTATTGGCAATAGACCGCGCTGGCTTAGTGGGCGCAGATGGGCCAACGCATGCCGGTAGTTTTGATTTAAGTTATCTACGTTGCATTCCAAATATAGTGATTATGGCGCCTAGTGATGAAAACGAATGTAGGCAAATGCTTTACACTGGTTTTCAATATAACGGCGTAGCCGCTGTACGCTACCCGCGCGGCACTGGCACAGGCGCCGTAATAGAACATAAAATGCAGGTAATTCCGATTGGAACAGCTGAAATCAAGCGTACCATTTGTAATAGCCAAAAAACTCAAAAAATCGCTATTTTAAGCTTTGGTAGTATGCTTAATGCCAGCTTAGAAGCGGCTGAAATGTTAGATGCAACCGTGGTGAATATGCGTTTTGTAAAACCGCTAGACTGTGCGCTTATTGAAAAACTAGCGCTAGAGCACACGCTCATTGTTACTGTTGAAGAAAATTCATTGATGGGTGGCGCAGGTTCTGCTGTTCTGGAAGCCTTGCAATCTATACAAAATAGGTCTGAATGCTCAATTAAAACCTTATGCCTAGGCTTGCCTGACCAATTTATTGAGCATGGAGTGCATGAAACCATGCTGGCAGAATGCGGTCTAGATGGTTCTGGCATTGCTAGCGCAATTGCGAAGGTAATAACCTAGTGTTATACTCAACTATAGCGTAAGCATAAATAATGTATGGCAATTACCAACGGAAAACAAATGAACCAAGCTAACACTCCCAATATTATTGAAGACGTACAAAATACTGTCGATACCCGTCACCTTGCCATCGACAAAGTTGGCATCAAAGCAATTCGTCACCCAGTCATTGTTAAAGACAAATCTGGCGGTGAGCAGCACACGGTTGCCATGTTTAATATGTATGTGCATTTGCCACAACAATTTAAGGGTACGCATATGTCGCGTTTTGTTGAAATCCTCAACATGAACGAACATGCAATTTCAATAGAATCTTTTGAAACCATTTTGCGCTTAATGGTCAGTCGCCTAGAGGCAGAATCCGGCCACGTAGAAATGACTTTCCCTTACTTTGTCAATAAAGCAGCGCCTATTTCTGGCGTAAAAAGTCTATTAGATTACGAAGTGACATTTATTGGCGCGATTAACCACGGTAAATTTGAAATCACGGTAAAAGTATTAGTACCTGTCACTAGCCTTTGTCCATGTAGCAAAAAAATATCTGATTACGGTGCACATAATCAACGCTCACATGTACCCGTAACAGCGCTAATTAATGACTTCATCTGGATTGAAGATATCATTGACCTTGTTGAAAAACAAGCCTCATGTGAGCTTTATGGTCTACTTAAACGCCCAGACGAAAAATACGTGACTGAGCGCGCTTATGATAATCCTAAGTTTGTTGAAGACATGGTGCGTGACGTTGCCGCGCAACTAAACGCAGAAAAACGCATTGTGGCATATACGGTTGAAAGTGAAAATTTCGAGTCTATACACAACCATTCTGCCTACGCATTAATTGAGAATGACAAACGCAATAAATAAGCTTCAACCGTTACATCGCAAGCTAGTTACCTGTATGTAACCTTGCTTTTGCAATAAAAAGCCACTTTCAATAAACTGACCAAAAAAAGTGGGTTTTTAACGCCTAAATTAACGATACCAACTTAAGTCAATATTTTAGCGCTATCATCAAAAATAACTTTCACTGTAGTACCTAGCGACTTTTGTAGATTGGTATAGGTTAATTCAACACTCGCATGGTGCTGGTGGGCAATTTCTCGAACGATGGCAAGACCTAAGCCGCAACCACTTTGCGCGGTGCCTAATACCCGATAAAACCGGTCAAACACCTTCTGCTGTTCCTGTGGAGCAATACCAAGACCATTATCTTGTACTGCCAATACAACTTTATGATGATCGATACCAAGGCATACCGTGACCTTCGCACCCGCCGGGCTATAACGAATAGCATTATCAATGAGATTATTGAGCAACTCTTGTAATAACAACATATTGCCACGTATTTTAAATTGTCGAAGCGAGCAACTTACGCCCAAATCGATGTTTTTTTCTAGCGCTCTTGGCACCCAGTCTGCGGTAACCTCATGAATAAGCGGCACTATATCAATAACCTCAAATGATTGCGCCAGATTCGCCTCTGGCTCAGCTCTGGCAAGGCTTAACAATTGGTTAGCTAATCGCGCCAAATTATCGCTTCCAGCACTTATTTGCTTAAGTGCATGCTGTACACTAACTAAATCACTTTCTCTTAAGGCTGCCTCGGCTTGTATTTTAAGCCCAGCCAACGGTGTTTTTAGCTGATGCGCAGCATTAGCTAAAAAATGTCGGCGCTCGTCTACAGACGATCTTTCTTTCACCAGTAATTCGTTCATGGCATGTAGCAGAGGCTGTAATTCTTCTGGCGCATTTTTTTCTTCTAATGGACTAGTATCCGCAGGTTGTCTATTTAAGATTAGATTTTTTAATTTATCCAAAGAAACCAATCCGCGCTGTATCCCTAGATTAACTAATAAAATCACTAAAATA
>JBEDKX010000121.1:0-3985 GCA_041171965.1 Pseudomonadota bacterium
CATTTTCACGCTGATGCTTAACCCTTAAAATAATCACAAGCTCGCGTAATTGATCAAATTCATACAGCGCAATGTAGCCTGTGCGCCCTCGAGAAATAACTAATTCTCGCAGAACATCACTTTCTGTTGGCCTGCCGATCTCTGGGTGATTTTTTAATACCAAAACACCATCACCTATAATACCAAGTGTCGCCAAAGCGGCATCCAAATCAGATTCCATTAAAAAATCAACTAAGCGCATAATATCTTCGCGCGCCTTATCCTGATAAATAATTTTAATCATTAATTTAGTTAATTTTTATTTGTATTTTTTAGGCACAAGTGCTGCAGGATTTAGCCCTTTGATTCTTGCATACATATAGGCATGAACTTCATCAGCGTCGTAAGCAATGCCGGTTTGATCGAAATCTTTCTTAGCCTCTAACGCACTTTGAATAAAAGCATAATGCTTTTCAGCCCGCTCAGTTTGCTCTGCAATCACATCCACCATAAACGCATGCGGACTTTTACCGGCTAATTCTGCAAGGGCATTAACACGTTGCTTCAGCGCATCTGGTAATTTTAAACTGGTAGTTGCCATTACTTTCACTCCCTTAAACTCAACAAAGTGTTACCAAAGTAACACCCCAAAAATATCGTGTCAATGCATTTTGTGCTATAGTCCGCATCCTATTGATTATTATAGTTTTAACATGCTAAAAACCCGCCGCCATCTGGAACTTCTCGCCCCTGCTAAAAATGCAGATTTTGGCATTGAAGCGATTAATCATGGTGCAGATGCCGTGTATATTGGCGGGCCTGCATTTGGCGCGCGTGCTAAAGCGCCTAACACGCTAGAAGACATAGCTCGTTTGGTAAAACATGCGCACCGCTATCATGCCGAAGTGTTTGTGGCGCTGAATACGATTTTTCATGATAACGAGCTTGAGGGCGCGCGCAAACTAGTCCATCAGCTTTACGAAGCAGAAGTAGATGCGCTAATTGTGCAGGACATGGGCTTGCTACAAATGGATTTACCGCCGATTCAGCTACATGCCAGCACGCAAACTGATATTCGCACTGTTGAAAAAGCGGTATTTTTAGACCAAGTCGGCTTTACGCAAATGGTGCTGGCGCGTGAGTTAGATTTACACACCATACAAAAAATTGCCGTCGCAACCGAATGTAATCTTGAGTTTTTTGTACACGGCGCCTTATGCGTGGCGTTTAGCGGACAATGTTTCATCAGCCACGCACATACTGGCCGTAGTGCAAATCGTGGCGAATGTTCACAAGAATGTCGGCTGCCGTTTACGCTGGAAGATTCCAAAGGCCGTATCATCGGCAAAGATAAACACTTTTTATCCATGAAAGATAACGACCAAAGCGCCAACCTGCGCGCCTTAATTGGCGCCGGTGTCAGCTCATTTAAAATTGAGGGCCGCTACAAAGATTTACCTTACGTGAAAAATGCCACAGCGCATTATCGCCAATTGTTAGACGAAATTTTGCTCGAATCGCCAGAGCTGGCAAAATCCTCTTCTGGCGTTAGCACTTACACTTTTAGCCCGCAGCCGGAAAAAACCTTTAACCGCAGCGCTACAGATTATTTTGTAAATGGTCGCCAAGCGGATATTGGTGCATTTGATACGCCTAAGTTTTCTGGCGAAACTTTGGGTTTAGTGTCAAAAGTAGGTAAAGACTTTTTTGAAGTTGAGTCAGACGTGCAACTGCACAATGGTGATGGCGTATGCTTTTTTGATGTGCATAAAGAATTAGTCGGCCTGCGCATTAATACCGTAGACGGCAAAAAGCTATTCCCCAACGAAATGCCAGTCGATATTAGAAATAATATGCAGGTATATCGCAACCGCGACCACGCATTTATGCGCTTGCTAGAAAAAGATTCCGCACAACGCAATATTCAATTACAAATTATTTTTGCTGAAACCAGCGATGGTTTTACGCTAAGTGTGACTGACGACGTTGGCTTTAGCGCAACGGTAAACTGTGCGGCAGAAAAGCAAGTAGCGGACAATATTGCAAAAGCTGAAGCCAGTTTGCGTGAAAATTTAAGCAAGCTCGGCAACACAAATTTTATGGCGAATGAAATTTATTTGCAGACCACGCAAGCTTGGTTTGTGCCAGCTTCAGTGGTCAATAATCTACGCCGCGAGGCAATCGCACAATTAGAACAAGTGCGCCAAAAGGGCTATCAACGCCCGCAACCTAAAGCCGCCGCCGTGCCGCCCGCCCTTTTCTCGGAAGATACTTTAAGTTATCTGGCCAATGTGTATAACCAAAAAGCACGCCATTTTTACGAAAAACACGGCGTAAAACTCATCGCCTCCGCCTACGAAGCCAATAAAGAATTAGGCGAAGTACCGCTAATGATTACCAAACATTGCCTGCGTTTTAGCCACGGCATGTGCCCAAAAGAAGCCAAAGGAGTGATTGGTGTGCAAGGCACGGTGACGGCTGAACCGATGACGCTGATTAACGGCAACGATAGATTTACCCTGAAATTTGATTGCAAACCCTGCGAAATGCACGTGATGGGGAGTATTCGTAAACCGGTGATTAAGATGGGGCCACCGCAGACCGTGATGTTTCATGCAAAAAAATAACTAGGCAATTTCGACTAAGCTAAAAATAAAAAACCTCAGCTACGATCTACGTAGCTGAGGTTTTTTACTATGGATGTTAGCTTTTAAACTTTCTTTACAAATTCAGACTTCAGCTTCATCGCACCTATGCCATCAATTTTACAATCAATATCATGATCACCGTCTACTAAGCGAATATTTTTAACTTTTGTACCTACCTTAACCACCAATGATGATCCTTTAACTTTCAGGTCTTTAATCACGGTAATGGTATCGCCGTCTTGCAGAATATTGCCGTTAGAATCTCTAATGATACGCGCTTCGTCTGAATTTTCAGCAGCGCCATCCTTGCCCCACTCATGCGCACATTCAGGACAAACATACATATCACCATCTTCGTAGGTGAATTCAGAACTGCATAAGGGACACTTTGGTAAATTGCTCATTGTAGCTTTCTTAATAATAGTAAGATGTTCAATAAATTCTGACTGTATTATAAGCTAAGGTGCAGGATTCATCATTATCAAGTGTAGACGTTCGATTTCTTGCATGACTTCTACAGATAACTTCACATCCCAAGCAGCAATATTGTCTGATAGCTGCGCCATGTTGGTAGCACCAATAATAGTGCTGGTGACAAACCAACGATGATAAACAAATGACAGCGCTAGTTGTGTTGGTGTTAAACCATGTTGACGCGCTAACGCCGCATAGGCAGCACTGGCAGGCTTAACATTGTGTTTGGTGTACCGCTGCGCATAACCAGTAAACAAGTTTGCGCGACCTTGGGTGTCTGGCTTATCAATATATTTAGCGGTTAAGTGGCCAAATGCTAGCGGTGAATAGGCTAAAAATCCTACTTTTTCACGGTAGGTGATTTCAGATAATCCAAATTCTGCAATTCGATTGAGCAAACTATAGCCGTTTTGCAAGCTGGCAATTCTAGGCAGATTATATTCTTTGGCGACGCGTAAAAACTCCATGACGCCCCAAGGCTGCTCATTGGATAAGCCGATATAGCGCACTTTTCCTTCTTTGACCAACTCGGCCAAAGTTTCTAATTGCTGATGAATGCTAACCCAAGTTTTTTCATCGCCTTGGTTGAAAATGCCAGATTCAAACTCACCTGCTGGGTCAAATTGATATTGCCCGAACATAGGCACGTTTCGTTCTGGCCAGTGTATTTGGTAAACATCAAGGTAATCAGTTTGTAAGCGCTTAAGTGAGCCCTCTATCGCAGCGCGCATATTAGTCCGATCTAAAGAAGCAGGACCTTCACGGATCCAGCTCATGCCTCGACGTGGCCCTGCGACTTTACTCGCGAGAATAATCTTATCGCGCTGCTGATTTCTAAGCCAGCTCCCTATCATGGTTTCAGTACGAGTACAGGTTTCAGCTTT
>JBEDKX010000122.1:0-3964 GCA_041171965.1 Pseudomonadota bacterium
ATATAAGCCAGGGAATGTTTGATTTCAGCACGTTCAAAAAAGCGTAAGCCGCCGTAAACGCGATAAGGTAAATTGGCTGAAAATAAGGCGTGCTCTAAGATGCGTGACTGCGCATTGCTACGATAGAGCAGAGCGATTTCCCCTAAAGAAGTGCCTTCGCAGTGCAGCATTTTAATTTCATCGACAATAAATTGCGCCTCGTCGGTATCGTTATAAGCATCGTAGACGCGTACTGGTTCGCCTGCGCCAGCCGCTGTCCAAAGGTTTTTACCTAAACGATTGGTATTGTTAGCGATAATCGCATTCGCCGCATCTAAAATATTGCTGTGCGAGCGATAGTTTTCTTCAAGTTTAACAATATGCTGAATGTTGAAGTCTTTTTCAAAGTCTCGCATATTGCCCACACGCGCACCGCGAAAACCATAAATAGATTGATCATCATCACCCACGGCAAACATGCAGTTAAGTTGTTGACCATCTTTGTGACCGGTGAGCAATTTTAGCCACAAATATTGCAGCCGGTTAGTATCCTGAAACTCATCTACCAATATGTATTTAAAGCGGCTTTGGTAATGCTGGCGTATGTTCGCATCGCGTTCTAGCAGTTCGTAACAACGTAGTAGTAACTCAGCAAAATCTGCCACACCATCGCGTTGACATTGCTTGTCGTATTCTTCAAAAATCTCACGCATTTTGGTTGAATGTGGATCATAAGCGTCAACGGCATGAGCGCGTAAGCCTTCATCTTTACAACCGTTAATGAATTGTTGCACCTGCTTAGGCGGAAACTTTTCATCATCCACATTCATCAGTTTCATCAAACGTTTAATGGCTGATAATTGGTCGGCAATATCTAAGATCTGAAAGCTTGCAGGTAAGCCAGCTTCGCGATGATGGGCGCGCAATAAGCGATTACACAAGCCATGGAATGTACCAACCCACATGCCGCGCGTGTTGATAGGTAGCGACGAAGTGATGCGCGTTAACATTTCTTTAGCAGCTTTATTGGTAAAAGTAACGGCTAACAAACCAGTGGGCGATACTTGTCCAGTTTGAATCAACCATGCAATCCGTGCGGTAAGTACACGCGTTTTACCACTGCCCGCACCTGCCAAAATCAGCGCAGATTGATGCGGTAAGGTTACTGCTTCTAATTGTTTGTTGTTAAGCCCAGCTAAAAGTGGGTCTTGGGTGAGCGGTGAGTTTTGAGTTTCCATGCTAATATTATCGCATGGCTGATGAAAAAATAAGCACGTTATCAACCTTACAAATAAATACAAACTGTTACAAAAGAATTAGAACTAATATCTAGCATGGCTAGTCAGATTTTACATGTTGGTTAGATTAAGTTTTAGCTAACTTTCCGCTTCTCCCTCCCTGAGCGGAAGCCTTATCAGTAAGGCATTTCCCCCTGACTTTAATCCCCTTAAGTCAGGGTTTTTTTTGCAGTTTTTTTGTGTGTTTAAATGTAAAAAAAGTCCCGCAAATTTGCGGGACTTTTTTATGTTACATAGCACATTCCAGCTTTAATTCGATGGTGAGGCTAGGCGGTGAAATCATTTGTGACGCAGGCAGTACGTTAAGTACGGCAAGGAATAAATGATGAAACCAACGAAGCATCACCGAAGAAGTGAATGTTGGAATTACATCATACCGCCCATGCCACCCATACCGCCCATATCACCGCCACCCATTGCAGGTGCACCATCACTTGGCAACTCACCGATCATACATTCAGTGGTCAACATCAAACCAGCGACAGACGCCGCGTTTTGCAAAGCAGAACGTGTCACTTTAGTCGGATCAAGAATACCCATTTCTATCATATCGCCATAAGTCTCGTTTGCCGCGTTGTAACCATAATTGCCTGCACCTGCTGCAACATTGTTCACCACCACTGAAGGCTCAACACCTGCATTGGCAACAATTTGACGCAATGGCTCTTCAACTGCACGTAACACAATCTTCACGCCAGCATCTTGATCATGGTTATCGCCTTTTACTTTAGCAATCGCCGCACGTGCGCGAATCAACGCCACACCACCACCCGCTACAATGCCTTCTTCAACCGCAGCACGTGTTGCGTGTAATGCATCTTCTACACGGGCTTTTTTCTCTTTCATTTCTATTTCAGTGGTCGCACCCACTTTAATCACCGCAACACCGCCGGCTAATTTAGCCACGCGCTCTTGAAGTTTTTCTCTATCGTAGTCACTAGAAGCTTCTTCGATTTGGGTTTTGATTTGTGTAATACGCGCTTTAATATTCGCTTCAACACCGTGACCATCAATAATGATGGTATTTTCTTTACCCACTTCAATACGTTTTGCTTGACCTAAGTTCTCAAGCGTGACGTTTTCAAGTTTCAAACCGACTTCTTCAGCAATCACAGTACCGCCAGTGAGCATGGCAATGTCTTCTAACATCGCTTTACGACGATCACCAAAACCAGGTGCTTTCACTGCAGTTGTTTTCAAGATGCCACGGATGTTATTCACCACCAATGTCGCTAAGGCTTCACCATCAACATCTTCAGCAATAATCAATAATGGACGACCAGATTTAGCCACTTGCTCTAAGGTTGGTAATAAATCACGGATGTTTGAGATTTTTTTGTCGTGCAATAACACGTATGGATTATCTAACAAAGCAATTTGACGCTCTTGGTTGTTGATAAAGTACGGTGACAAGTAACCACGGTCAAACTGCATACCTTCAACTACGTCTAATTCACTTTCAAGGCCTGAACCATCTTCAACGGTAATCACGCCTTCTTTACCTACTTTGTCCATCGCATCCGCAATGATTTTGCCAATAGCTTCATCAGAGTTTGCTGAGATAGAACCTACTTGGGCAATTTCTTTGCTAGTGGTACATGGTTTAGATTGCTCTTTAAGATCAGCAATAGCTGCAGCCACTGCTTTATCAATACCGCGCTTTAAATCCATTGGGTTCATACCAGCCGCTACAGATTTCATGCCTTCGCGAATGATCGCTTGTGCTAATACTGTTGCAGTGGTTGTACCGTCACCAGCAATGTCAGAAGTCTTTGAAGCGACTTCTTTCACCATTTGTGCACCCATGTTTTCGAAACGGTCTTTTAATTCAATTTCTTTCGCCACAGAAACACCATCTTTAGTAATGGTTGGCGCGCCGAATGAGCGCTCTAATACAACGTTACGGCCTTTAGGACCTAATGTTACTTTGACTGCGTTGGCGAGAATGTTTACGCCGTTGGTCATTTTTTGGCGAACATCGTCACCGAATCTTACGTCTTTTGCTGCCATGTTAAATTCTCCTGGTAGTGCTTAATTTGATTGAATATGTAGCAAGCGATCACTGTAGCAATCACTGTGTTGAATGACTCAATAGTTAGCTTGAAATTATTCAACAATCGCCATGATGTCTTCTTCACGCATGACTAATAATTCTTCACCATCTACTTTGACCGTTTGGCCAGCATATTTGCCGAATAATACTTTGTCGCCCACTTTAACGTCTAAAGCAATGACTTTACCGCTGTCATCACGCTTACCTGAACCAATGGCTTGCACAACACCTTGGTCCGGTTTTTCTGTGGCGCTATCTGGAATCACTATGCCTGATGCCGTTGTACGCTCTTCTTCTGAACGTTTTACAATGACGCGGTCGTGTAAAGGACGAATTTTCATACGATTTCTCCAAAATTAAATCAAAAATTAAATAACTTTAAACAATTAAAATCCCCATTATTAAATGCTTGAGGATTGCTAAAACAAAACTGGTATGACAAATATAGTGCGCAGGGCCTGATTTCTAAAAGATAACTTTTAAACCATGCAGAACGAACGCGATTTTAGCACTCAAACCTATAGAGTGCTAGATAGTGAATCAGTTATTGGGGTAGACGGATATATTTCAAGATTAAATCTAGAAATATTTTCATAAAAACCTTATGCTAGACATTGTATTTAATATATGAAGT
>JBEDKX010000123.1:0-3963 GCA_041171965.1 Pseudomonadota bacterium
AATAAATCTCCAGTGGTGATTCGTAATTTAAAGGTGTTGGATGAAGCCGCGCAAGAACGCTGTGGCTTGGATTTAGCCTTGAATTTACGACACGCGGCAGTACTTTCAGAGAGGCTATTAAGCATTGATTTGACCGCGGTTTGGTCACAGGTTTTTCAGCGAGAATTTGAGTTAAGCGATGTAGACGAGGCGCTCTATAACGGATTTTTGGCTGGTAATGACCGTAATTTGCTAAATCAATTGCTGAAACTTAGCCCGCAAGATTTGGCGCAAGCCCAGCCAAATTTTACTGATGCACGTTTGGCTGAATTGTTATTTCGCTATCGTGCACGTAATTATCCAGAAACATTGTCCGAGCAAGAGTATGAAGCTTGGCAATTGCATTGTTCGGAACGCTTACACGGCGACGGTGCAGCTGGTAAGAATGGTGCATTGAATTTTGAAGCATTTTTTGCAGAATTAGATGAGCTTGAACAAACTGGCTCAGCTAACGTCGAAATGCTAGAAAGCTTACGAGATTATGCTTATATGATTGCGCCTGAATCTTAACTATATTATCTGCTATGCTTAAAATGAAACGGCCAATCCCAAGCATTTAGCACACCTATAAATTGCAGTGATCGCACGCCTTATGCGATAATCCTGCTTAATGATTTTATAAATAAATTTAGCTAACTAAAAAGCCACATTTTAAATTTGTGGCTTTTGTTGTTTTAGAGAGAAACGATATGCCAGTAATACGCTTGCCTGATGGATCTGAACGTAGTTTTGACGCGGCTGTGACGGTTGCAGAAGTGGCCATGAATATTGGCGCAGGGCTGGCCAAAGCGGCGCTTGCCGGCAAAGTAAATGGCGTATTGGTCGACACTTCTTATCTCATTAGTCAAGATGTTGAGCTGGCGATTATTACCGATAAAAATGACGAAGGCATCGAGATTATTCGTCACTCAACCGCACATTTATTAGCGCATGCGGTAAAAGAATTATTTCCTGAAGCGCAAGTGACTATTGGTCCTGTGATTGAAAATGGCTTTTTCTACGACTTTTCATACAAACGTGCATTCACGCTTGAAGATCTAATCGCTATTGAAAAGAAAATGGGTGAGCTGGCTAAAAAAGATGAGCAAGTAACCCGTAAAGTATTGCCGCGTGATGAAGCTGTTGATTATTTCACATCAATTGGCGAGCTTTACAAAGCGGAGATTATTAGCAGTATTCCTGCCGGCGAAGATGTTTCACTGTATACAGAAGGTAACTTTACTGACCTTTGCCGCGGCCCGCATGTACCGAATACCGGCAAGTTAAAAGCCTTTAAACTAATGAAGTTGGCCGGCGCTTATTGGCGTGGCGATAGTAATAACGAGATGTTACAACGCGTATATGGCACGGCTTGGCGTAACAAAGAAGATTTGGAAACGTATTTGTTTCAGTTAGAAGAAGCTGAAAAGCGCGATCACCGTAAATTAGGTAAGCAATTAGACTATTTCCACATGCAAGATGATGCACCGGGTATGGTGTTTTGGCATCCGCGTGGCTGGAGTATTTGGCAAGAAGTTGAGCAATACATGCGCCAAATGTTTAAAGACTACAATTATCAAGAAGTCCGCACGCCTACCATTATGGATAAAACCTTGTGGGAGAAATCTGGCCATTGGCAAAATTATCGCGAAGGCATGTTTGTCACTTCGTCAGAAAGCCGAGATTACGCAGTTAAGCCGATGAACTGCCCAGGCCACGTACAAATCTTTAATAGCAGCTTGCATAGTTATCGTGATTTGCCTTTGCGTTTGGCTGAGTTTGGCTCATGTCACCGCAATGAGCCTTCAGGTTCGCTGCATGGTTTGATGCGTGTGCGTGGTTTTACCCAAGATGATGCACATATATTTTGTACCGAAGAACAGGTTGAAACAGAAGTTGCCGACTTCATTAAAATGCTTTACAAAGCATACGGTGATTTTGGCTTTAATGATGTGTTGGTTAAATTATCAACCCGCCCTGAAAAGCGCATAGGTACAGATGAAGACTGGGATAAAGCAGAAACATCACTGGCCAATGCACTTAAGTTAAATAACCTTGATTTTGAATATCAGCCAGGCGAGGGCGCATTTTACGGCCCAAAAATTGAATTTACCCTTAAAGATTCGCTAGGCCGATTATGGCAATGCGGCACTATTCAGTTAGATCCTAATTTACCTGAACGTTTAGGTGCAGAATACGTAGCGGAAGACAATAGCCGTAAACGCCCAATTATGTTGCACCGTGCCATTGTTGGTTCTATGGAACGTTTTATCGGTATTTTGATAGAAAATTACGCAGGAGCAATGCCGTTGTGGTTGGCGCCTGTGCAAGTGATGGTGCTCAATATTTCTGAAGGTCAGTCAGAATATGTGCGTCAAGTGGTTGAAACGCTGAAGAAAAATGGCATTAGATGTGAATTTGACTTGAGAAATGAGAAGATTACCTATAAAATACGCGAACATAGCATGCAAAAGATGCCTTATTTGCTAGTTGCAGGTGAGCGTGAAATGCAAGCGGGACATGTAGCCGTGCGTACCAGAAAGGGTGAAGACCTAGGTTCTATGCCGATAGACGCGCTAATTGAGCGTTTAAAAGTAGAAGTTGAAACTAAGGTTTAAGCTTAGCTAAATCTAATGAATGATATAAGATTTTGGCTGGTTTCTGAAAATGCGCGGCTTAACTATTTGGAGAATTTGATATAGCACAGGATAAAGATACGCGAATTAATGGTGACATTACTGGGTCACAAGTTCGTTTGGTGGGAATAGATGGTGAACCGTTGGGCATAATGTCGCTCACGGAGGCATTTGCAAAAGCAGAAGAAGCAGATATTGATCTGGTTGAAATTGCGCCTAACGCTGTACCGCCAGTGTGTAGATTATTGGATTACGGTAAGTTTAAATACGCTGAAAGTAAAAAACAGCACGAAGTTAAACTTAAGCAAAAACAAGTAGTCGTGAAAGAAATTAAGTTTCGCCCAGGTACTGATGATGGTGATTACGCTATTAAAGTCCGCAACATTATTCGCTTTATTCAAGATGGCGATAAAGCGAAAATTACTTTGCGCTTTAGAGGTCGTGAGATTACCCACCAAGAGTTCGGCTTAGCCTTGCTTAGACGTGTTGAAGCTGATTTAAAAGAATATGCAGTGGTTGAGCAGTTTCCTAAAATGGAAGGCCGCCAAATGGTGATGGTTTTAGGACCTCCTAAAAAGAATTAAGCAACTTTAGTTGTTGCAAGCAGAAGTAGTACAGCAGTGGTAGTGAAATTCCGAGTGATACGGCTTAACGGCATGCCTAAGCACTCATAACTTAAGTTCAAGGAGAACAAAATGCCAAAAATGAAAACCAAGAGTGGTGCTAAAAAGCGCTTCAAATTCTTGGGTAATGGTAAAGTGAAACGTACGCATTCACATCTACGCCATATCCTAACTAAAAAGACCACCAAGCAAAAGCGTAAATTACGCGGCACGGCGATCATCTCACCAACAGACGTCAAACGCGTTCGCGCAATGATGCCAACACGATAAGGAGACCGATATGCCTAGAGTAAAACGTGGTGTCATTGCTCGCGCTAGACACAAAAAAGTATTAAAAGCCGCTAAGGGTTACCGCGGTCGTCGTAAGAACGTTTACCGCGTTGCTAAGCAAGCGGTAATGAAAGCTGGTCAATATGCTTACCGTGATCGCCGTCAAAAGAAACGTCAATTCCGCACATTGTGGATTGCACGTATCAATGCTGGTGCACGTGAATTAGGCTTAACTTACAGCCGCTTCATGAATGGTTTGAAAATCGCAACCGTTGAAGTAGATCGTAAAGTATTGGCTGACTTAGCAGTATTTGATAAAGTAGCCTTTGCTCAGTTTGTTGAAATTGCAAAAAAAGCATTAGCTGTTTAATCGCTAAACTTAATATTTATATAAATAGATAATTAAGTAAAAAAAG
>JBEDKX010000124.1:0-3960 GCA_041171965.1 Pseudomonadota bacterium
GACGCGCCAAAACACGGTATGAACGTACGCTATGCTGGAGAAGATTTACAGCAAGGCCAAACGGTTTTAGCCGCCGGACATTGCATGCGAGCAGCCGACTTAGGCTTAATTGCTTCGCTTGGCATCGCTGAAGTTGGCGTCTACCGTAAACTTAAAGTGGCGTTTTTTTCCACTGGTGATGAGTTAGCCGGCCTGGGTCAGCCACTTCAAATCGGCCAAGTCTACGACAGTAATCGTTATACGATTTTTGGTATGTTAAGCCGCATGGGCGTTGAAATCATTGACTTAGGCGCAATTGCAGATGACCCAATTTTACTTGAAAAGACCTTGCTCGCCGCAGCCAGTCAAGCAGATGTTGTGATCACTAGTGGCGGTGTTTCAGTAGGCGAAGCAGATTATATGAAGCTGTTATTAGCCAAACACGGCCAAGTGGTATTTTGGAAAATAGCCATGAAGCCTGGCCGCCCATTGGCCTACGGGAAAATACAAGGCAATAACGCTAATACAGCACATTACTTTGGCTTGCCCGGTAATCCGGTAGCTGTCATGGTCACGTTTTATCAATTTGTACGCGCGGCAATGCTGATATTAATGGGTCAAACCAACACAGCGCCATTACCAAGTTTCATGGTTGAATGTACTGAAAAAATTAAAAAAATGACTGGGCGTACTGAATTTCAACGCGGTATATTATTTGCCGATAGTGATGGGATTTGGAAGGTTAAGCCTACCGGCTCACAAGGATCGGCAATCTTAAGCTCAATGTCACTGGCCAATTGCTTTATTGTGTTGGATGAAAATGTGGGCAATCTTGAACCTGGCAGCTTGGTAAGTGTTCAAGTTTTAGATGGAATGACTTAAAGCTAACATTTATGCTTTGCTTGATTAATTTTTCTAGAAAACTTTTGCTTGAAAACTTTTGCTTAAATACTTTTCTTAAAATACTTTTTCTTAAAATACTTTGACTAAATGCTAGTTTAATAACGGTTAAACACAGCCAATTGCAATTGGCCGACAAATATCAGGCAAGCTTGTTGTATAATTTTTAGTTAAGCGCGTAAAACAACTAAATTTCATTAATCAATCTAGGCTTTTTTGTCTTTGAACCTCGCCGTTAACAACTCCACAACCAGTCATTACAAATTGGGTGAAAATACACTTATTTGGGCAATTATTTGCTCAGTGTTATTACATGGTTTGTTGGTAGTAGTCGTTCCAAAGCTCAACTTAGACGCGGTTGAAAAACCAGATATATTGGAAATTGAGCTGGTGAAAAAACCTGAAGCTCAATCGGAAGTTTTGCCTGAACCTATTCAACCCAAGCCTAAGACAGTTCAGCCTAAGCAACAAATTAAACCTGAGCCAAAGCCGTTGAAAGTACCAACAGTTGTCAAAAATGAAGCTGCCCCAAACCAACCACCGCCGGCTAACGTAGCACCACAAACTGAAGTGATTGCTGTTACGGCTAAACCTGACGTGCCTTCACCTATACCACCGGTACCAGTTGCCAGCCCTCCACCACCGCCGGCACCAAACCAAGCAGACTTAGATGATGCTAAAGGCCGCTATGGCAATACTTTGTGGGGTGCTATTGGTAAACATAAGCAATACCCAAAACTTGCGCAGATGCGCGGTTGGCAGGGTGAGGTGATTGTTGAACTGCAGTTAGATGGTAACGGCAAACTTAAATCAAAAAAAATTATACAATCCAGTGGACACGATATACTAGATAGGCAAGCCTTAGAGATGGTCGAAAAAGCTGCACCCTTTCCTTTGCCACCAGAAGCATTACGCGGCAACAGCTTCAGCATTAAGGTGCCTATTCCATTTAAGCTAGAAGATCAGTAATGTGTAAGCAGGATTAGTTAGCCGTTTTACTAACGCCTTATGATCAAAAAAAATAAATCTCTCAAAGACTTACTACTCATCCATGAGCTAGCCTTTATATTACTGATTATTCTGGCTGCTGCTGCTGGCGCAGTCGGCATACATATGTGGGAAAAATCTAGCCAAGAATCCAATCGAATCAACTCCTTAGTTACCGAAGTACAGCAAACACGCGGTGACTTATATCGGCAAATGAAAGAATTATTTGACGCCTACTTTCTGGATGACTTGGGCGCGCATGCCGAATATAACAACTTCACTATTTCTCTAGAAAAACACTTTGTACAACTAAAAAAAATCACTGTTGGTCAGGCTGAAATGACGGCAATTAACGACCTGCATGCCAGCTATAAAGAGTTTGTAGCTGAGACTTCCACCTTATTTGACCAAAATAAAGGCATCAACAACGATGCAACCAAAAATGCCATCAAGCGCTCATTAAATTCAGGCTTGGAAACTGGTCTATTTAAACGTTATGAAGATATTCTTGCCCATACCGAAAGCTTGTTAAACCAGAAACAAGCTGAGTTAGATAAGCAACTCATCGATACCAAACGCACATCAACTATCCTAATGGCAATCCCGTTGATTTTAGCAATACTCTTGCTCATGTTCTCACGAGTATTTCTCAAGCGTGCTATTGTAAAACCGATTAATGGCGTATTAAAAGCCACGGCAGAAATTAGTGCCGGCAATTTGACGCATAGGGCACCTGAGGAAGGTGTTGCCGAACTCGCTGCCGTCTCAGAAGCCATCAATGACATGGCGGATAAATTAGGCCTCAGCCAAGAAGCATTGGTGCGCACCGAAAAGCAGGCTGCTCAAGGACTACTGGTGCCCATGCTGGCGCATAATATTCGCAATCCGTTAGCGAGCATTCGCGCCATTGCACAAGTGATGGATGATCCAGAACACGATACTGAAACGCGGGAAAATTTGCGTGGCATTATTAACTCAGTAGATAGGCTAGAACGCTGGACAGGCGCATTACTGGCTTACCTGTTGCCGTTAAAACCACAGCCAAGCAGCAGCTCTTTTAAAGAAATTATTGAAGGTGCATTGGCGCCTTTGCAGCAAAAAATAAAGGAAAAATCTATCGTCATTACTTTGCCATCATGGCGTAAAAACAATACGATATTCACCGATCAACATCTGCTAGAACAAGTCATCTACAATTTACTGCTTAACGCCATTGACGCTTCTAGCAAGGCTGGCAGCTTAGAAGTGACGCTCAACTTGCTTCAACAAGTATATATAGTGCAACTATTAGATCGTGGTTGCGGCATGCCATTTACTCCAGACCCAAGCGCTATGAGCGCACCCACAACAAAAAGATTTGGCACTGGTCTTGGCATTCCGTTTGCGTTTAAAGTGTGCGACGCGTTAGGCGGCACGCTTAAATTTGAAGCGAGAGCTGAAGGTGGTACGGCAATTACCATCTCAATACCCAAAGCATTAAAATTAGGCAACCCTGATGTAGCGGAAGAAATATAAGCTGAATTAATAGCAAATAAATATTGTCACATTATTGTTATATTCTATTGCCTTAATCTGGCTTTTTATCAACAATAGAGCAAGGCTTAATTACTTTAGAGCCAAGCTTAAATATAAGAAATGTGAATACAAAAATGACAGACACTCTCATGATGCATCAAGCCGTTGCAGACTTTCAGCTAACCGCAACCAGTGGTAAAACGTTCCAATTGTCCGATTACCTTGGTAAAAACCTAGTAATTTATTTTTACCCAAAAGATTCAACGCCAGGTTGTACCACGCAAGGCATACAATTTAGGGATGCTTATGCTGATTTTCAAGCAAACGATACCGAAATTTTTGGTGTTTCACGCGACAGCTTAAAATCACACGAAAACTTCAAAGCTAAATTCACGTTTCCCTTTGAATTGTTAGCAGATACGGAAGAATTAGCCTGTACATTGTTTGGTGTAATCAAAATGAAAAATATGTATGGCAAACAAGTACGAGGGATAGAACGTAGCACTTTTATTATCGATAAAAATGGTAGCCTAGTAAAAGAATGGCGCGGGGTTAAAGTAGAAGGCCACGCAACAGAAG
>JBEDKX010000125.1:0-3926 GCA_041171965.1 Pseudomonadota bacterium
ATCTAGAATACGGTCATATTCTTGTTGTGCGCATATCGGATTGTCACGCAGCTTTTGCATTTGGTAAGTGGTTTCTGACCACATCCTATGTAAATTAATCCGCGTATCGGCAAATACCACCTTGCCATTTTGTTTAATTTCAATCTGATTGCCAGCCACAACATCGGCTACCACGTGTGCTAAGCCGTGGAATTGTGCAGCAATTGCCGCTGCATGTTGCGCTTCAACTTGAATCACAGCGCCCAACTCTTCGTTGTATAACACGCTGGCAATGTCGGCCTGCTGACTTAAAGCAGAAACATCTACCTGCAAGCCGCAATGACCGGCAAAGCTCATTTCCAGCAATGTCGTGAATAAGCCACCGTCAGATCTATCGTGATACGCCAATAGTTTGCCAGATTTATTCAATTGCTGAATCGTGTTAAAGAAGTGCTTCAATTGCTGCGCATCGTCTACATCTGGCGCAACATCACCCACCGCACCGTAAACCTGCGCTAGGCTAGAACCACCCATGCGATTTTTACCCGCACCAAGATCGATCAAAATCAATTTACTCGGCACATTCATTTGCAGTTGTGGTGTCAGTGTTTTACGCGCATCTGAAGTTTCCGCAAAAGCCGTCACCACCAATGAAATTGGCGAAGTTACCGCTTTATTAACGCCATCATCATTCCACACGGTTTTCATGCTCATGGAATCTTTGCCCACTGGAATACTAATGCCTAGCTGCGGACAAAGCTCCATGCCGACGGCTTTTACGGTATCAAACAAATCTGCATCTTCGCCAGCATGTCCGGCTGGTGCCATCCAGTTAGCAGATAATTTCAAATCACTTAAATCATCAATCAAACACGCGGCGATATTGGTAATAGATTCAGCGATTGCCATGCGGCCTGAAGCCGGGGCGTTGACTAGCGCAAGCGGCGCTTTTTCACCAATGGCAAACGCCTCACCTTTATAAGTTTCGTAGCCGGCAAGCGTTACCGCAACATCGGCCACTGGAATTTGCCAAGGGCCAACCATTTGCTCGCGTGCGACTAAGCCAGTCACGGAGCGATCACCAATAGTGATTAAAAATGTTTTATCCGCTACACCCGGCAATCTTAATACGCGGGCGGCAGCCTCTTTTAAATCAATATTTTTTGTGTTAAAGGCACTTAATTGTCGCGTTGCACTTTTTACATCACGCGTCATTTTGGGTGGTTTACCAAGCAATACGGATAAATCCATATCGACTGGCTTGTTATCAAAATGGCTATCTGCCACGGTTAAATGACGCGCTTCAGTCGCAATACCCACTACCGCAAATGGACAACGTTCGCGCTCACAAATCGCTTTAAAACGCGGCAAATCTTCCTGCGCAATCGCCATTACATAACGCTCTTGCGCCTCGTTGCTCCAAAGCTCGCGAGGCGACATGCCGGGTTCTTCATTGTGTACATCACGCAATTGAAACGTTGCGCCAACAGCAGCATCATTCACTAGCTCAGGGAAAGCGTTAGAAATACCGCCCGCGCCTACATCGTGAATACTTAAAATGGGGTTGTTATCGCCAAGCTGCCAGCAACGGTCTATCACTTCCTGCGCACGTCTTTCCAATTCAGGATTACCGCGTTGCACTGAATCGAAATCCAAATTCTCGATATTGCTACCAGTATCCATGCTAGAAGCGGCGCTACCACCAAGACCAATCAACATGGCTGGGCCGCCCAATTGCACTAAAGCAGCGCCTGCTGGAATCGGATTCTTTTTAGAATGTTTAGCCGAGATATTGCCCACGCCACCGGCCAACATAATTGGCTTATGATAACCGCGCACTTCGCCGGCTGCTTCAAGCTCAAAAGTACGGAAATAACCAGCAATATTCGGCCGACCAAATTCATTGTTATAAGCCGCGCCGCCTAATGGCCCATCAATCATTATTTGCAGTGGTGATGCAGTGCGTGCCGGTTTGCCATAAGATTGCTCCCAAGGCTGTTCAAAGCCCGGCACATGCAAGTTAGACACAGAAAAACCAGTTAAACCAGCTTTAGGTTTAGAGCCGCTACCAGTTGCGCCTTCATCCCGAATCTCGCCGCCCGCGCCCGTTGCCGCGCCGGCAAATGGAGAAATTGCCGTTGGATGATTATGCGTTTCCACTTTCATCAGGTAATGCATTTCTTCTTCGATAAAGCCATAAGCGCCATCGGCTTGCGGATAAAAACGCTTGGTTTTTTCGCCAGATGCGCCACTAGCCACAATAGAAGAATTGTCTGAATATGCCACCACGGTTTTACCCGGATGCAATTTATGCGTATTACGAATCATGCCAAACAATGATTGCGCTTGCGCTACGCCATCAATCACCCAATCCGCATTAAAAATCTTATGGCGACAATGCTCAGAATTGGCCTGTGCAAACATCATCAACTCAACATCAGAAGGATTACGGCCAATTTTGCTGAAATTCTCAACTAAATAATCGACTTCATCAGGTGATAACGCTAAACCTAACTCAGCATTGGCTTGATTAAGCGCAGCCTGACCGCCTGCCAACACATCAACCGTACTCAATGGCACTGGCTCAGCCTTATGGTAAAGCGCTGCGGCATCCTCTAAATTGGCAAAAACAGCCTCTGTCATGCGATCATGAATCGCTGCTTTAACCGCTAACTTTTCCGCATCAGTCAAAGGTGACTGGTCTTTTTTACTCGCATAATAAGCAATACCGCGCTCAATACGCTGTACGCTAGGCAAGCCACAATGTTTAGCAATATCGGTCGCGCGAGAAGCCCAAGGCGAAATCGTACCCGGGCGAGGAATCACTAAAAATAACTCACCAACCGGCGCTTCATCTGCCGCATTGCCTGTCATTTTGGGGCCGTAAGTCAGGATTTTTTGTAAGGTTTCTTGCTGGCTAGCGCTTAAATCGGCATCGCTCCAAGCAAAATGCCAAAAATCACCCTGCAGATGGCTAATTTGCGGTGCTGAAGTTTTTAAAGTCGCAAGAATTTTTTCTAGGCGAAAAGGAGAAAGCGCTGAGCTACCGCGAAGACTGATCATGAGTAAGTTCTGAGCAATTAAATCGATATTTTACCCGAATCTAAGTGAAATATCCCTTAAATTAACTAGTTTTGTGCGCTTTATAAATACGAGCGGGATTTTTGGAAAATCATAATTTTAAAGCGAGAGATAAGGCAAAAACATCCAAACTCGTGTCACAAATTAGCAAAACAAGTTAATTTGTAAAAATATGCCTTGCTAAGCGCGGATTTTTTTAAGCCACTGATTTATTGAATTTTTATGAAACAAAAAAGAACGATTAACTGGTGCGAAGGAGAGAATCAAACATCACCTTGAAAAATGCACCAGTACTAATTAAACTAGGTTTCAGAATAACTTTTAACCCTATTTCACTTTCACCAGCTATTTTTTCGTAAAAAAATTGACAATCACCACCGTTAATCTCAAACAACTTTCAGCTGGTCAATCGCTTGCATTAATCGATCGGTTTCCACCATTGCTTTGATTATTTTTTGATAGTGCAAAATATCCTCATAACCTAAGGTGCGGCCTTTACGGTCTTTTAGCCATTTTTGTGCAGGTTGGTAGCCACCAATATAAAACTCCCATGCTAGTTTTGGTACGTCTGCAAAATACTGCGTGCTATTGATAAAGACTTTGCCGTCTTCATAGCGTGGTTTATCGACTAGATTATTGCCATTTTCAGGATAGCTAGTAATCAGTTGATTAATGCTCGCGCCTTCAAGCAAGTGTAATTGTCGCAGCTCGCCACCCAGCGCCACCAGTTGCCAGAATTGTGCCGCATCGCTTGGATATGGCACGCGTGGAAAATCTATTTTAAGAAACTCTTTGTAGGTTTCGCGGTATTTTGGGCTGTGTAGCACGGCATAGATGTAATCCAGCAAATCAATCGGTGCAAACTC
>JBEDKX010000126.1:0-3821 GCA_041171965.1 Pseudomonadota bacterium
GTCATGCACATGCTCAGAATGATTGAGTGCATGCATAAAGCTATCTCTACAGCTGTGCATAGAGCGTTTTGCCAAGTCATAGCGCACCGTATTACTTTCGGCCGCACACGCCCCACCCAAAGTATCATGGCGACCACAGGTGTCTGCAGTGATAGTCAGCATAGGATTACCTTCGCTGGAATAAAGCACAGATCCAGTGGTGAGATAAATTTGGCCTTGGCGTTGGATAGTATCTGCTGCGCTATAACGCTCTTCTGCATCGTGTGCGTTATAAAATAAAGTATCAACTGCCTGATTACCTTGCAAATCTAAAATTCGAAAAGTTTGGCCTTTTTTAACTAAACCGGTCCAAGCTTCGCCGGCCATACATGTTTCACTAAGCACGGCTTGCTCAATATGGAATTTACTTTCAATTAACATCGCTAATCCTAATTTGCATAAAAACGTTCTGTGTTAATAAAGCCGCGTTGATTCTGCTCACATGCGTTGCGACAGACATCATCGGTATCGGCTAAGCCTGCATGCCAAGCGGTTAATAAGACATCGGCAGGCTGATAAATCGGCTTCGTATCCAAAGCATGCGGCGCGGTAGATAAAACCACCAACACATTCATATCAAAGCGAATATCGACCACATCACCAGCCTGACTATTGCCGGCATTGAATACCAGACCTCCTTCATTATTAGCAGAAACTTTGCTGAATAAATTGATATTAGCGACTAAATCACGCTTGCCAAGACCGTGCTTTGCCAGTTCAATCAACAAACCATCTTTAGCATTGCGATACATTGCATTGCGCTGCATTTGGTAATTGCTGACACCATATTTTTGTTCGATTAAGGCAGCGTCTGAAAGTCCGCACATAGTGTCATGCCAGCCTACCGTATCGTTAATAATAGAGCACATGACACGGCCCATATCTGAGTAACAGACATTACCGGTAGTTAAAAAAGCCGTATGTTGGGCTTTTAAAGTATCAGGCATGTTGTAGCGCTCTAACTTGTCCTCCATGTTATAAAGCAACATAGACACATTGGCGCCGCCTTGTAAATCAGTAAACCTTAACGCGCTACCACGTCGCATGAGTCCGGACCAATGATTGCCACCTGGTACGGTTTCTTGCCAGAGCGTTTTGTTTACTAGGAAATCTTTTGTATTAAAGGTCATTTTTTACTATTCCACGTTATCTTCTACATTCACAAAACGGATCATACGAGGTGTGACCGCTTCATCATTAACACCCTCTTCAACTACTGGTGCTGGCGGATGAATTAACGCCTCTAAACGAGCTTTAGTCGCTAAGAATTCTGGGCTGTTAAATTGACTAGCATTGCGTGGACGCGGCACTGGTACTTCGATCAACTCCTGCACTTCACCTGGGTGCGCTTTGAGCACAAGAATACGATCAGCCAGAAAAATGGCTTCGTCCAAATCATGCGTAATGAACAAAATGGTGATGTCAATATTGCGCCATATTTCTAGCAAATGCGCCTGCATCTTCGCTCTAGATTGTGCATCCAACGCACCAAAAGGCTCATCCATCAACAGAATTCTTGGTTGATTGACCAAGGCACGCGCTATCGCCACGCGTTGTTTCATGCCGCCAGAAAGCTCGTGCGGATAAGCGTTGGCAAATTTCTCTAAGCCCACTAATTCCAGCCATAAATCGGCTTCGCGAGCGGCTTCATTACTGCCGATATCATTCATTTCCAAGCCAAACATCACATTCTTTTTGACACTTAACCAAGGGAATAAAGTATATCCTTGAAAAACCATGCCACGATCGCGACCTGGGCCAGTAACTGCTTTACCATCGAGTAAAACATCACCAGAAGTATGTGATTCTAAGCCAGCTAAAATACGAATCAGGGTAGATTTGCCACATCCTGACGGGCCAATCACACAAACAAATTCTCGCCTATGCGTTTTAAAGTTAATGCCTTTGAGTGCAGTGACTTCGCCTTTAGCAGTTTTATAAACCTTGCCAAGTCCCTTAACTTCTAAAATTACCTCGCGTGCTTTTAGGCGATCAAAACGACTTTTTACGACTTCTGTTTGTGCCAAATAGCTGACTTCTGTCTCGCTAACATCCAGCTTACTGGCAATATTGTTTTTTGAATCCACGTTTACATTCACAATCAGTCCTTTACACTTTATTGTCTGTTCTAGTCTTTAATTACTGATTATTCTTTATTCGCTGATCTATCCCAAGGGAATAGAGATTTGCTTAGGGCCGCTAAAAGTAAATCTCCACCTAGCCCAATGATGCCGATAATAATGATTGCCGCATAAACATTATCAAAATGTTGATAACGTGCCTGTTGTGTAATAAACCAGGTAATTCCAGAAGATGTACCTATCAACTCGGCCACTATCAGATAAGTCCAAGCCCAACCTAGCAATATTCTTTGGTCGCGATATAACTCAGGCAATATGCCAGGGATAATCACATGAATGAGCAATTTAAATTTACTCGTACCCAGTGTTAACGCCGCCTCTAACAAGGAATAATCTAATTTTCTGGTAGTGTTAGCAATGATAAGAATTTGTTGAAACAAAGTACCGATGACAATAATTGCAATTTTCGGCCCATCGTAAATACCTAAAATTGCAACCGCTAACGCACCAAAAGCTGGGGCTGGCAAATAGCGGAAAAACTCAATAAAAGGCTCAAATAATCTAGAGATTGCCGTATAAGTCCCACACAAAATACCCAGTGGCACACCAATTAAAGAAGAGATTAAGAAGCCCCAAAATATAATCTGAATACTGTGCCAAAGACTCTCATGTAGCCACATACCATCACGTTGCTCGGGCGCATGGGTGAAGCCGGTATAAAGCGCTTTTGCAACCGCATGTGGCGCTGGTAAATAAATGGGATTGGCTGGCATACCTTGCGGAGCCGCTTTATTGGCTGCTTGCATATTGGCCAGCTCGTCTTTAAATACATCTTTATCAACCAGCATATCAGTCTGAAAATAATCCACCGCACCAGGGCTACTGATTAGCACCATCGGGTGCCAAATAAATGGCACATAACTTACTGCACACCAAAGGATTAGTGGCAACAAGAATGAACCTATGCCTAGTAACTTTCGCTTGTTAGGCGACAACTCTCTTCGTACTGCAAACCAAGAGGCAAGACTCATTCTGTTTCCTTATAACAATTCATTAGTGATAATGACTATACAAATTATTGCTTGATTAACTGATTAATTGACTGAACAATTACTTAGCCGTGATAGAAGCATCAATGGCTTTGCTTAAATCCATTGGTTTTTTGTAAACACCATATTTCACATTAAAGTCATCGGCAATTTTGCTAGAGCCGTATAAAGATTTAAAACCTTTAGCCTTAACAAACACCTTTTTACCTTCTTCAAGCGTCAGCAACTTGGTGCCTTTTAATAGTGGCAAATATGCTTCTGGCTTTACACCTACTCGTGCAGCCATGATTTTCACTGCATCCGCCTGCGTTTTCGGATCATTGATATAAGTGACGACTTTATCCCATACTTTAGCCATCTTGATCCAATCGGCTTTACGGCTAGATAAACTGACAGGACTTACCGTAAGAACGTCATAAATTAGACCAGGCTCATCGGCAGAAGTGTAAATTGGCTTTGCACCAGGTACTCGGCTCATCGCCTCACCAGAATTAGGTTGCCAAGCAGCAATCGCAGACAAATCACCAGAAGCTAAAGCCTGAGGTGTTTCATTGGTTTTGGTATTAACGATAGTGACGTCAGATTCTTTCATGCCCACTTTTTCTAAGCCATTTAGCAACATTAGATGCTCAACAAAACCAGTTTCTAGACC
>JBEDKX010000127.1:0-3873 GCA_041171965.1 Pseudomonadota bacterium
ACATAATTGAAGCTGAGCAATATTTTTCTGCCGACAATTTAACCGCACGCTCAACTTGTGCTGGGTTTAAATTATCACCAGTAACCACAAAATGTACATGAATTTTAGTGAACACTTTTGGAATCTCGTCGGCACGTGTCGCATCAATTTCTGCCACACAAGCCATAATTGGCTGGCGCGCTTTTTTCAATATTGTCACCACGTCAAACGAGGTACAAGCGCCCATGCCAATCAACAGCATTTCCATTGGGCGCATGCCAATATTGCGACCGCCGTTTTCTGGAGCACCGTCTAATACGACCGCATGACCAGATTCTGATTCGCCCACAAAACTAACACCATCGATCCATTTTACTTTAACGTGCATATTAATCTCTTTCTAATACGGGAGCGCAACAAGCGCTCCCGCAAAAAATTATTTAACGTCTAACAGCTCAACATCAAAAATCAGCGCTGCATTAGGTGGAATCGCACCGCCTGCACCACGAGCACCATAGCCCATTTCTGAAGGAATAACCAAGGTGCGTTTGCCGCCAATTTTCATACCTGCAAAGCCTTCATCCCAACCTTGAATCACTTGGCCACCGCCTAAGAAGAAATTGAACGGTTGATTACGGTCTAAGCTACTATCAAATTTTTTGCCTTTATGGCCTTCAGCAGCCGCTTCATAAAGCCAACCTGTGTAATGTACGGTCACGTTAAAGCCAGCTTCAGCCTCACGTCCTGTACCCACTTGTGTGTCAATTTTTTGTAATTCAGTAACGGTATTGGTCATTGCTGTGTTTTCCTCGGTTGATGTTGCCTGTGTTGATGTATTAGGCGTTTTTGACGCAGTTGATTCGGCTTTGCAAGCATTAAGCGTAACAGCACACGCGCAGGCTAACAAAAGGCTAAAAAATTTCATGTTAACGACCTTAAGTAATAAAAGTGGCAAATATGTTTAAACACAATGTTTTTGCGAAAATATATTTCAGGCCATATGATACCGCAAACTTAGACAAGTTCGTTGTGCAAGACGCTGACTATTATTGAATTATGGGTGAGAATAAACCCACTCAATTAAAGCATCTTGAGCAACTTTGCTGGCGCCAGCTTTTGCATCATTAACCATCATCACCAGCACTTGTCGTTTGTTTTGCTTATCCAGCACATAGCCAGCAACTGAACTTACGCCATCTAAAGAACCCGTTTTCAGATGTGCGCGTGCGCTTACCGGACTATCTTTAAGGCGTTTTTTCATCGTGCCATCTAGCGATAATATCGGCAACGAACTCATGAATTCTGGCATCACTGGGCTATTGTAGGCACTCACTAACATTTGCGATAAATGTTCTGCGCTGATGCGTTCTTTACGCGATAATCCTGAGCCGTTTTCAATGACTAAGTCATCAAAGTTTAAACTTTTTCCATCAAAGGATTTACCGGCAAGCCACGCTTTAATCGCCATAGCGCCATTTATTTCAGTGGCAGGCAATGATGTTTTCTCAGCGGCAATCGTCAACAACAACTGCCGCGCCATTAGATTATTACTCCACTTATTAATATCACGCACCACGTAAGCTAACGGCTCGGATAATTGCTCAAGCACTTTCACTGCGCGATCAGGTTTTTCTTGTATTTTTAGCTGGCCAGAAAACTTGCCACCTAACTCAAGCCAAAGCTTTTTAAACGTATAAAACGCATATTGCTCATCATCGAACACACTTAACTCTAAATATCGCTCGCCACAATCCGGCGAAAAACTACCGTTAAATGTGGCGACGGCGCTACTCATTTTTTCAGAAATTTGTGCGCTGCCTTCTTTAGCCTCGCGCTCATTCAAACCAGCTTCTTGGGCCTTAATGCTATAAGTCAAAAGGTTGCGCCAGTCGCCACATGCGCCCGGCATCAATTGAAGATTATTAATGATTTGCAATTCTGGCAGCGCAAAGTCTGGTTCGATGCGCACGCGATTATTAGCCACATCGCCTGCATCCGCTATAAACTTAAAACTGGTATTTCTGCCATTCACCAAAAAAGCACTCGGCATAGCGTTATAGGCACGCCAAGGCGCGTTGTCAAAGGTGTTTTTATTCGCAATATTCTTTACCATATCATAGGCAAAGTAACTTTTATCTATTAATAAATTACCATCAATTTCCCTAATGCCGGCTTGCTGTAAAGTCATCAACAAACGCCAAAATTCCTGTGCTTTAAAACTTGGGTCGCCATAGGCTTTAATAATTAAATCACCAGTTAACACGCCATTATTTACAACGCCATTTTGGTAAATCTCAGTTTTCCAACGATAGGCCGGCGTAAGCAAATCTAGCGCGGCATTGGTAGTAAGCAACTTCATTACTGAGGCTGGGTTCAGGCTACTCGCGGCATTATGTGTAAGGCTTGTGTGCGCACCATCGACAGAACGCACAACCACAGCCACGCTCTCTTGCGGAATGCCGGCTTTTTTTAGCGCTTCTGCGACCGTGCTTGGCAGTTCAGCATAAGCCGATAAACTGGCTGAAATAAAAACTAAGGCAGTTAATATATTTTTCATAAAGAATCTTGAATGGCTAACAGCGTTGCCTGCATCATTAAATCCATTTCCGACTCAGTAATCGTGTACGGCGGCATAAAATAAACCGTGTTACCAATTGGCCGTAACAGCAAGCCCTGCTTCAGCCCCGCGGAGTAACAATCTCGAGAAAATTTAGCATTTTTGTTTTTTACATCAAACGCCAAAATCATGCCTTGCTGGCGTATATGCTCAATAGGCAGGTTAGCGAGCACTCGCATCTTGCTGCCTAAATAGGCAGATTTCGCTTGATTGCTCTCAATCACATTGTCTGCCTCAAATATTGCCAAGGTCGCCAATGCCGCACTGCAAGCCAGCGGATTGCCCGTGTAACTATGGCTATGCAAAAAGCCTTTTAGTGTGCTGTCATCATAAAAAGCTTGGTACACTTTATCGGTAGTCAGCACGGCAGATAAAGGCAAATAGCCACCAGTAATGCCTTTCGATAAACAAATAAAATCAGGCGTAATGCCAGCCTGCTCACAAGCAAACATAGTGCCGGTTCTACCAAAGCCAACGGCGATTTCATCGGCAATTAAATGCACATCATACTGGCTGCAAATTTCACGCGCACGGCGTAAATATGTGGGGTGATACATGCCCATGCCGGCGGCGCATTGTATTAACGGTTCAATAATAAACGCTGCCAATGTTGCATGATGCTCACTCACATACAGTGCTAACGCATCGGCACAGCGCAGGGCAAACGCCTCTGCGCCCTCACCAACTTCGCTCAACCTAAAATCCGGGCTAGGCATTTGCGCTGATTGCATTAATAGCGGCGCATAGGTATCTTTAAAAATAGCTACATCTGTCACGCCCAAAGCACCTAAAGTTTCGCCGTGATAACTGTTTTGCAAGCTGATAAATTTGGTTTTATGCGGTTTACCTGGGGTTCCAGAATGTAGGTTGCGCCAATAATGAAAGCTCATCTTCAAGGCAATTTCAGTCGCGCTGGCACCGTCACTGGCATAAAAAGCATGGCCTAAACCAGTGAGCTTGCCTAGCTTTTCGGATAATTCGACCACAGGTTCGTGAGTAAAACCAGCCAGCATCACATGCTCTAAATTATCGAGTTGCAACTTAATCGCATCTTTAATGCGCGGATTATTATGCCCAAATAAATTCACCCACCAAGAACTTACTGCGTCTAAATATCGCGTGCCTTCGGTGTCATACAGCCAAACACCATCGCCACGTTTAATGGGGATAAGCGGATAAGTTTCGTGCTGTTTCATCTGTGTGTAAGGGTGCCAAACAGATTTTAGGCTGCGATTTAGTAGAGTTTGGTTAGGATTCATATTCACTTTTAAATTTTC
>JBEDKX010000128.1:0-3868 GCA_041171965.1 Pseudomonadota bacterium
CCAAGCTGACCGTGAGGCCATGTTTAGTAAGCCTGATTACGTTTTTAAAGATGGTGAATTGGTAGTAAGAGATGGAAAAGTAGTTAAAGTCACTTGGGGTGCAACTCACACAGCCAAACCAGCGTTTGATATTGGTGTGGAAAAAGATTTAAAAGACTATTTTGACAAATACCACACCATGCAACTGGATAATTTTAAAATCAGCGATGATGAAATAAGCAGCGATGGACGCGGTAGCATCGTAGTGCATGAGAATAAATCAGCAAGGCAATAACTAACATAAGGGGATTTATCATGAGTAGATTGTATGGCGAGCAACACCGCAGCATTCAAGATGACTTTGGCACACGTGGCATGGCTGACCGAGTAGAGGAACTTGTATGCAGAACGGAATTTGATGATGGCGCTAAAGGCTTCATGGAAAGCGTGGAAATGTTTTATTTATCATCCATCGACCATCAAGGTCGCCCTACCGTCTCATTCAAAGGTGGCGATACCGGGTTTGTAAAAGTACTAGACAGCACTACATTGATTTTTCCTAGCTACGATGGTAATGGCATGTTTTTTTCTATGGGCAATATCAGCGGCAACCCTCAAGTCGGCTTGTTGTTCATGTCATTTGAAACGCCCAACCGTTTACGCGTACAAGGCACCGCCAGCATTTCTAAAGACCCGACACTACTAGCACATTTCAAAGAAGCGGATTTTGTAGTCACGGTAAAATTGTCTGAATTTTGGCAAAACTGCCCGCGCTATATTCCACAATATACAAAAGTACGCGACTCTCGTTACGTGCCACGCGAGCATTGCGAAACGCCTTTAGCAGGCTGGAAACAGCTAGATTTAGTGCAAGATATATTACTTGAAGCTGACCTAAAAAAAGTAGAGAAATTAGGCACCATCAACATTGAAGAATGGGTGGGTAAAATTCAAACTGGCGATCCGACCGCTTAACATACTGTTATTTATCAAGATTATTACTCAAAAAATATGTTAATCAATGGCGTAAAAATAGATGACACTTTTGCAGAAGCATTCAATATGCGCAGCACACGTGTCATTATCACGGCACAAAATCTAAAGTGGGCTTATCACGCGGCCAATGCTATGACAGGCTTTGCCACCTCAGTGATTGGTTGTGGTGTGGAAGCGGGCATAGAACGCGAACTTAACACCGAAGAAACACCAGATGGCCGACCGGGCTTAAGCATATTGATGTTTGCGATGGGCAGCAAAGTACTGATGCAGCAGTTGGAAACACGCATGGGCCAATGCATACTCACCTGCCCCACTGCCGCCGCTTTTGCTGGCATAGAAAGTGAAGACCGCATCAACTTAGGTAAAAATCTACGCTTTTTTGGCGACGGCTACCAAACCTCAAAACTATTCTCTAATGCTAATAGCGTGACCAAACGTTACTGGCGCATTCCTGTCATGGATGGCGAGTTCCTGTGTGAAGAAAGCACAGGCATGGTGCGCGCCATTGGTGGCGGGAATTTCTTGATTTTGGCCACATCACAAGTTGCCGCGCTAGCAGCTGCAGAAGCGGCAATTGAGGCAATGAAATTGATTCCAAACGTGATTATGCCGTTCCCTGGTGGCGTTGTACGCTCAGGTTCAAAAGTTGGCAGTAAGTATAAAACCATGTTTGCTTCCACCAATGATGCATTTTGCCCGACGTTAAAAGGTGTCACCAATACCGAACTTTCGCCTGAAATTGAAAGTGTCATGGAAATTGTAATCGACGGTTTAAACTTTGAAGATATTGCTGAATCTATGCGCGTAGGCATACAAGCGATTTGTGATTTAGGCGAAACCAGCGGTGTAAAACGCATTTCTGCCGGCAATTATGGTGGCAAACTAGGCCCACATCATTTTAAATTACATGAAATTATGGGTAAGCAAGCATCATGAATGCACTCACTTTCACATTAAAAAAGCCGCTACAGTTCAGCTTAAACTGCCAGTTGCTTAACCCTACGCATTTAGCTGACAAATCAACGTCAGATATTGCGAGCATGTTACTCAACTATGGTAATAGCCAATATCGTGTAGACGATATTTTTGAAATTTCTGGCAACGATGCACAAAATATTTGCTTCAAAAACAGTAGCCACAAGCTCGACTATTTAGGCGCAAACATGGCGTCGGGCAGCATGGTCATTGAAGGCGATGCTGGAGCTTACCTTGCCTATCAGCTTAAAAAAGGTGAAATTCACTGTAAAGGCAATAGCTTGACTTACGCCGCGTGCAATATGGTCAACGGCTTATTGACGATAGATGGCAACACTGGCGATTTTTTGGGCGGCGCAAGTGCCGGCCTGCGCAAAGGTATGCGTGGTGGCACGGTAATTATTAAAGGCAATGCCGGCGATCGCGCAGGCGACCAAATGCGTAGAGGCTTGATTTTAATCGAAGGCAATGCTGGCGACTATTGCGCCAGCCGCATGATTGCTGGCACCATAGGTGTATTGGGAAAAGTTGGTGAATATGCGTGTTTCAACATGAAGCGCGGCACCTTATTACTCACCACACGCCCAAAACTTCACGCGACCATTCAAGACTGCGGCTGCCACACCCTACCATTTTTAAACTTAATGTTTAAATCATTTGCACAATTCAAAACAAAATTTAGCAACATTAAAACTCAGCGCGCACAACGTTACGTTGGCGATGCTGCCTGCGCAGGCAATGGTGAAATCTTGCTTATTATGCCCGCCGAATAACAGTACTTTAAGTAAAGCACACGGCAAGTGTTAAAGTAGCTTATACCTTACTTTATTGCTATGAACACGCACTTAACGCTCAGAATTTGAAACCGCTGCATTTAACTGCCTAATTTTAAAAAGTTTTTAACCTGATAAACTAAAAAACTCAGCTAAGCTTATTGAAAGTAAAAATTGTTATAGTGTGGAAACAAGCAATACGGATAAGCATTTTTATCAGAGTTTGCGCCAGTTATTTTAGTCGATATTAATCATACTAACTTTCGACAAGATAACAATTACGTTAAGAGCTTAATTTAACTTAATGCTTCTAATTCAACTACATCTCTATAGGCGTGCCAAGTTGCGTGGCCGATTATCGGCATAGTAATAATTAATCCAAGGAAATTAGTCGCAAAGCCGAAGCCGACCAGAACTACAATACAAAATCCCCAAAGCAACATAGTAAAAGGATTTCGCACACAAGTCACAATACTATAGATGGAAGCAGTAATTGCATCAATTTTCCGATCTATCATAAGAGGCAAAGAAATTACACTGATACCAAAAACAAATGCTGCAAATAAGCCCCCCAAAGCGAAATATACGAATGTAAAAGTAGGTTGTTTTAAAGTGATTACATTTAACACTACATCGTTGAAAGTTGGTAACCCCCCTTCATAGAAAAGTGCAAAAATAACCAGTGAAACCCGTGACCAGATAAGCACAACAATAGCTAACAATCCAGCAAAAAGACCAACATTTAAGATGTTTGTGCGCCAAGCAAACAGGCTAAGGGATAGATTTGGCCGTTCGCCTAATTCCATGCGTCGGCTCATATCATAAAAGCCCAAAGCTAAAAACGGCCCTAATAAAATAAATCCTGTTGTAAGGCCTGCGAATAGCGCATGAGATTCAGCAAAAATTACTTGCATTAATTGCCCTGCCGCCGCAAATACAATCCCATAAAACAAGCTTGCAAAACCAGCACGACGAGTATCGGTCACACCAGCATGAAGCCAGTTAATAATGATGCTGGGCTTTACTTTTCGTATCTTTGGAAAGCTGTATAGTGGACTATCGATGCTTTTTAATTTATTTTCACTCATTATCTAATTCATCTTTAAGGTTTTAAAAATTTGAATTCAACTATGCCGTAAATC
>JBEDKX010000129.1:0-3855 GCA_041171965.1 Pseudomonadota bacterium
GTAGATACTTTTTTGCAATACACTACAGAAAGTTCAAGTGCAGTACGCACCACAGTCGCGAGTCGCTACAATCCAGAGCCAGGAAAAACTCTTAATCTTAGTTACAGCTACCGGCCCGATATCGTTGGTGCAGCTATTGGTAGCGGCATTAATCAATTTGACATATCTAGCCAATGGCCATTAGGTCATGGTTGGTATGGTGTTGGTCGTATGAACTACTCATTAAAAGAAAATCAAATCATCGAAACTTTAGCGGGGGTAGAATATAATGCAGGTTGCTGGTCAACAAGATCTGTCATTCAACGCGTAAGTACTGCAACGGCGAATGCTAATTACGCATTATTTTTTCAGCTTGAATTAGGTGGTATAGCCTCAATAGGTGCTAATCCGCTCACTATTATCAAACGTAGCATCCCAGGTTATGCCAGTTCAGGCCTGACGCCAGATACTTATTAACAACTTTATACGAGTACTCATTTTGCGCAATTTAAAACATATATTATTACTAGCAAGTGCAGTATTCACATTGGCTTCTATGCCTATTGCCAACTTTAGCGCACAAGCGGCAGAGGTAGTTAAACTGGATAGAATAGTTGCCATTGTTGACCAAACTGTGGTCACTGAACAGGAGTTAGAAAGTCGTATTCGTACGGTGACGGCACAGTTTAAAAAACAAGGCAATGAATTACCTCAAGATAATATCTTGCGTAAGCAAATTTTAGAGCGCTTAATTTCAGATACCCTACAATTGCAATATGCTGCTCAATCCGGCCTAAAAGTGGACGATAATCAACTGGATAAAACGATAGAGCGTATCGCAGAACAAAATCAAATGTCGCTAACAGAGTTTGCTGATGCCTTAGCAAAAGACGGCGTGAGTATGCGCAAATTCAGAGCCGATATTCGCAGCGAAATCACCATTGCTCGCCTGCGCGAACGTGAAGTAGACAGTCGAGTAAACGTGAGCGAATCAGAAATTGATAACTTTTTAACTACGCAAGCCGCAACTAATGAAAATCAAGATGAGTATGAAATATCGCATATTTTAATTCGCACTCCAGAAGAAGGTGCGACTGAAGACATACAAAAAGCTAAAACAAAAGTTGATGAAGTGATTAAATCACTACAGGCCGGTACTAGCTTTGCAAAAGTATCAGCCAGCTTCTCTGATGCACCAAATGCCCTAGAAGGCGGAAATTTAGGTTGGAAAAAAGGCTCACAAATGCCAGCGTTATTTTTGGAAGCCTTAAAAACCTTACAAGTGGGTCAACTTTCACCACCTTTACGCAGCCCCAATGGTTTCCACATATTGAAGCTGACTAATAAACGTGGCGGCAATTCACCTTTAGTGATTGAGCAAACACACGCTAGACATATCCTAATCAAACTCTCAGAAGTCACCACTGAAAAAGAGGGTAAATTAAAAATGGATAGCATTAAAGAGCGTTTAGACAATGGTGAGAAATTTGAAGTGCTAGCACGTCAGTTTTCAGAAGATACGACTGCATCAAACGGTGGAGATTTAGGCTGGGTTAATCCAGGCGATACCGTACCTCAGTTTGAGAAAGCCATGAACGAGCTTAAATATAATGAAATTAGCGCGCCGGTACGCAGCCAGTTCGGTTGGCACGTTATTCAAGTCATTGAGCGACGCAAGCAAGATATGAGTAAAGAAGCTGCACGCCTGAAAGCTCGCCAAGAGATTCGTACTAGAAAAGCCGATGAAGCCTATCAAGACTGGATACGTGAACTACGTGACCGCGCTTATGTAGAACTTAAGCTTGAAGACAAGTTTTAATTAATTTTTTAATAAAAGTACCGTAATCGAGTGAGTAGCACATTACCTTGCATCGCTATTACCGCAGGTGAACCTGCTGGAATAGGTCCAGATTTATGTGTCATGTTGGCACACAAGCCACTGCACGCCAAAGTAGTGATTATTGCCGATGCCGAGATGCTTAAATCCCGCGCCGCACAACTCAAATTAGCCTTAACCATCACCCCTTATGCTGAAGGTGCAACAGAACAACATCATGGTGATGGTTCACTCACAGTTTTGCATCAAGCGTTAAATAGCCAAGTTATCGCAGGCATACTCAATCCAGTTAATAGCCAATATGTGCTTAACACTTTAACCACAGCAGGATTAGGCTGCGTAAAAACCCAGTTTGACGCCATGGTAACTGCGCCGGTACATAAAGGCATTATCAACGATGCAGGCATTGCCTTTAGTGGCCATACCGAGTTTTTAGCAGAGCTCACCAACACGCCGCAAGTGGTGATGATGCTAGTTGGTGGCAATATGCGTGTGGCATTAGCTACCACGCATTTGGCCCTGAAAGATGTACCCACTGCAATTACTAAAAATAGCCTAGAAACCACAATACGAATTCTGCACTACGATTTGGTGTATAAATTTGGTTTAACTAATCCGCGAATTTTAGTGGCAGGCTTAAATCCACACGCGGGTGAAGATGGTTATTTAGGTCGCGAAGAAATCGACATTATTAACCCAGTGCTAGAAAAACTACGCGCCGAAGGCATGAATTTAATTGGCGCTTTACCCGCCGATACTTTATTTGCCAAACATCATTTAGCTAAAGCCGATGCCGTGCTGGCGATGTATCACGATCAAGGGTTACCAGTGCTTAAACATGCCAGCTTTGGTGAAGGCGTAAACGTAACACTAGGCCTACCTATCATTCGCACCTCGGTAGATCACGGCACCGCCTTAGATTTAGCCGGCACTGGCAAAATCGAGATTGGCAGTATGCTGGCGGCTATTGAGTTGGCGATTACATTGGCAAATAATAAATTGCTGGCGAAAAATAAATTAAAAAGCCTGCATAACTATGAAATACATCGCATGAAACACATCGCAAAAAAACGCTTCGGCCAAAACTTCCTGACAGACCAAGGCGTCATTGCCAGCTTAGTAGAAGCCATTTCCCCAAAAATGGACGATCTTTTGGTGGAAATTGGTCCAGGCTTAGGCGCGCTTACCAAGCCCTTATTGCAACGTTTAAAACTTTTACATGTAGTTGAAGTAGACCGCGACATTATCGCCTGGATGCAAACCGAGTATAGCAAGCCTGCCTATAGCAATAACGCCATTGAAATTCACAATGCTGATGCGCTGAAATTTGATTTCACCCAGCTTGCAGATAAAATATCTGGCAAAAATTTACGCGTGACAGGTAATTTGCCTTACAACATCTCAACGCCCATTCTGTTCCACTTGCTCGATAACGTGTCACATATTAGCGATATGCACTTTATGCTGCAAAAAGAAGTAGTCGAGCGCATGGTGGCGAATCCATCAACCGCAGCCTATGGCCGTTTGAGTGTGATGCTGCAATACCGATTAAAAATGGATTATTTAATCACCGTGCCGCCAGAAGCGTTTGAACCAGCGCCAAAAGTTGAATCGGCCTTTGTACGCTGTGTGCCGCACGCTACGTTGCCATTTGTCGCAATAGATGAAGCGATGTTTGCAAAAGTGGTACTAGCCGCTTTTGGTCAGCGTCGTAAAACCTTACGCAACACGCTAAAAGGCCTGCTCGAAGACGATGGTTTTGTCGCGCTAAATATCAACTCACAGCTGCGGGCAGAGAATTTAAGCGTAGAAGACTTTGTGCGGATTAGCAACTTCCTCACACAAGCTTAACCATAGCTCAACATTCGCAACACAGGCATCGAATGTTATAATGAGCGTCAATTTTAATTTTACTATTTTTCAAGGTTTAACATTATGCGTATCATTCTTTTAGGCGCTCCTGGCGCAGGCAAAGGTACACAAGCCACCTTTATTAAACAACACTTCAATATTCCGCAAATCTCCACGGGCGACATGTT
>JBEDKX010000130.1:0-1543 GCA_041171965.1 Pseudomonadota bacterium
CCGTAAACATCACTAAATTCATCATTAAAAGTCAGGCTTTCAACACCTTGCGGCAAGGTGTTACGAATATCGCCAATTTTTTTTCGTACCTGATACCAAACTTCAGGGATATCTTTTGAAAATGTATCATCTTTGGCGATGATAAAAATCATCGATTCGCCAGGTCTTGAATAGCTATTGGAAAAATCTAAATGTGGTACTTCTTGGATTTTCTTTTCTAGCTTATCGGTTACTTGCTGTTCAACTTCTTGCGCGCTAGCACCAGGCCAAGAAGTGCGTACCAACATCACTTTAAAGGTAAAAGGCGGGTCTTCAGATTGACCTAGTTTAGTGTAGGCAATCAATCCAGAAACCGTAAGTACCAACATAAAGTACAGCACTAAAGCTTGATGTTTTAATGCCCAGTCAGATAAGTTGAATCCTGAATTAACAGCAGGCGCTACGTTTTTTGACGTAGATTGCTGCTCATGCTCTAGCTCAATCATAGTTTATTTTCAGCCACAGGCTTTGCCTCAGTGACAGGATGTACTAGCTGGTTTTTAATCAAAGTGTGAACGCCGGCAATGGCGATTTTTTCACCTGCTTGCAAACCACTTGTAATTAATACACCATCTTCTCTAAATACACCGGCGACCACTTCACGCGGCTGAGCTTTATTATTCGCATCTATTACCCACACTATTTTTTTACCATTTATTGCAGTAAGAGCGCTACTTGGAATAAGCAGAGTGGCATTTTTTTGACCTGAGAGCGCCTGAAAACTTACCCCAGCAGTCATGCCAAAACGTACCGCTTCATCAGTATTTTTAATGCTGACACGGACGTTAAACGTCCGCGTTGCAGAATCCGCAGCAGCTGAAATTTCGCGCACAACGCCAGCGTAGGGCTTTTGCATATCAGCCCACATTCTCACTTCAACCGCGGCATTTAATTTCACCTCTGTCATACGTGATTCCGGCACTGTTACCAATACTTCAAATTCTTTGGTATCGGCAATTTTAGCCACTGTTTCGCCAGCCTTGACTACCTGCCCCGGCTCCGCGTGTATCATTGTTACCACGCCATCACGGTCTGCGCTTAAGTGACTATATTGCGCTTGATTGCCAGTAACACTGGCTTGCGCTTTTACCTGCGCTAGACGTGCGCCGGCAGTTTTAAGTTCGGCTTCACGCATGTCTAAGGCTGATGCTGAAATGAATTTTTTCGTGAATAATTGACGTTGACGTTCAACTTCTGCTGCTGCCAGTGTGTAAGTTGCTTCCGCTGCACGTATATTCGCCGCTGCGGCTGCGTTATTTAGCTGAGCGTCAGTTGCATCTATGTTCGCAAGGATTTGACCTTTTTTAACTTGTGCACCGTTTTCTACCTTACGCGCTATGATTTTTCCATCCACTCTAAAAGCTTGGCTAGATTCATATCTAGGGCGCACTTCGCCAACTAGCACCATATTATTGCCTGCTCCCGTTGCGCCAACCACCATGACTAATGCCGGACGCGGTGGTGCTAGTGGTGGCGGTGGCTTATTACAAGCGGTGAGCAAAGT
>JBEDKX010000130.1:1582-7132 GCA_041171965.1 Pseudomonadota bacterium
ATCCATCTATCTTAAAATTCATCAGTTAACTAATCTGCGTAACGATGTTTTCAGTCATTTCTAATGTAAAGAGAACTTATCATTTCTTTGCTATGATGATTAAACCCAAAACAATCAATGCTGCACCTATAGCCATGCGGATACTAATCACTTCTTTGAGTAAGATCCACGCCAGTAATATCGCAATTACCACGCTGCCTTTGTCTATCAGCGCAACCGTTGCTACATCGCCTATTTTTAAGGCTTTGTAATAAAAAATCCATGAACCTGCTGTAGTCATAGCCGAAAGTCCCAGCCAGATGTAATTCACTTTTTGCAGAGATTTTATTTCAATGGGATCCACAGCAAACATGGCAAACATCAGCACGAATATACAGACAAAAATTGTGCGAACAGTGAGTCCTAGTTCGGCTGAAATGCCGGCTAGACCTTGTTTAGCCACTACAGAAGTAAAGCCAGCAAAGCACATCGAGAAAAAAGCATACAACACCCAACGTTCCATTTTTAAGTCTCTAAAGTGAATGTGGCTGACTAATGAGCCCTAGCTCATTAATACAAGTTCAGCGTCAATACAAGTTCAGCGCCAGCGACAAGTTTGTCCAGCCTCTTTTAATTTGGTTGAATAAGTTTTAACGCCCCCGTTTTGTAGTCACGGCTAGCTGTTTGATAATAAGCAATCGCTTCATCAGCTAGTTTTTCATTGATGCTAGTGGGCGTTGCCTCAAAACTGAGCGGGTCAATTGTGTAAGCCTCAACTTTTTGCTTAGGTGATAGCACGATTAAAGTATTGTCGCGGTAATAACCTAGTGCTTGATAATTGCTTACAAATGCGCGTGCGGGTAATTTTTTAGTTTCAGCCACAAAAAGCGATTGCCCATAAAAATGTTCAGCGCCTTTTTTGCCGAGCACATCTAACAGCGTAGGTACTATATCAATTTGGCTAGCTACTCGCTTGTAATGGCTTGCTGGCAACATGTCTGGTGCGTACAAAAATAATGGAATGTGATATTTATCCACAGGCAATTTGCTCTTACCAGCGACCGATGCGCAGTGATCGGCCACAATTACAAATAAGGTATCTTTAAACCATGGTTTATTTTTAGAGTTTTCAATAAATTTACCAATGGCATAGTCGGTATATTTCACCGCGCCTTCACGGCTACCCTGCGGCAAGTCAATTTTGCCTTCAGGAAACGTATATGGCCTATGGTTGCTAGTGGTCATAATATGCGCAAAAAATGGTTTTTTAGATTTTGCATTTTCGTCAAAAATAGCAATAGAGTTATTGAATAAACTTTCGTCATCCACCCCCCAAACATTTTCGCTCTGAATAGTTTTTGCATCAAAGTCGGTGCGATCAATTACTTGGTAATTGTTACTTTTAAAGTAGGTGTTCATGCTATCAAACACACCATAACCACCGTAGATAAAGAAAGTTTCAAAATTTTGTTGGCGCAATAATTCACCAATACCGGCTAAATGATCAGCATTTGGCCTGTGCACAATGGCTTGTCCAGGAATTGGCGGCGTGGCAATAGAAAGGGCATCTAAACCACGTACTGTGCGCGTACCAGTGGCAAAAAATTGATCAAAAACTACACTTTCATCAGCTAATTTATCTAGGTAAGGTGTTAAGTTTTGTTTATTGCCATAACTACCCATATATTCGGCAGATAAACTTTCTACAGAAATAAGTACTATGTTTTTTGGGCTACGGGTAAATGGTCCAAGTGCTATTTGGCTGTTGTTTTTAGTCGCGACGTTAGCCCAAGTTGGCTGCCTGTTTGAACCAACAGATTGCAATGTGCTTAATGCTAGTGCCGGTGGAATTGTTTTATAAAATTTATCATAATCTAGCTCGTTACGGCGCGCAGCGGCAGAAAAACTAAACAGGCCATTACCGCTTAGCTCATTAGCATAAGCATTTTTGCTGAAGTCCATTTGATCAACATTAGCCAGTTGAAAGCTGATTACTGGTAAGGCCACGATGGCAATAATCAGTTTGATTTTTTGCTTGATAGGCTTAAGCGTTTTATTAAATTTTACGAAATTGCTTAAGCTGTATAACAGCCCAATTGCGATGATGGCAATGACTAATAAAATTAGCGGTACTGGGTACGATTCACGAATGTTGCCAATGACTTCTTTGGTGTAAATTAAATAGTCGACTGCAATAAAGTTGAAGCGGGTGGTAAATTCTTGCCAAAAAATATACTCAGAAACTATGCCAAAAATAAGGCCAAAAGTCACTGTAAAGGCCAGTATCCAGCGTGCTTTAGTGACCCAGTTTTTAGCTCTCCAGCTGTTTGGCAGCAATAGTGAGCCTAGTAAAAAGGGTACTGCTAAATAACATAAGGCGTTTAAATCAAACCAAAAACCAAGCGCAAATGCTTGTAGTGCTAGACCGAACGACATTTGACTAACGCCGACATCTAGCCATAAGACTAGGCGTAACACAAACCAGATGACCAAAGCCATCGCCGAAATGAAGCCAACAAATGGTATGTTATAGAGAGTTTTTGCGTTGTTTTTTTGAGTGATTGTCATCTGTACTGTTAACCTAAATGTTATCCAAATATGCGATTTAAAGTAAATCCTAACATGCAAAGCTTACCGTTTTCTTACATTTTAGCTTTGCCTACTTTGGGTGACCACAATAGGTACTGTACCAATAAAATCATCCAAATAATCCATGCGGTCCATAAATTGTGCGACATAAAATGTGCGCCACGCATCATTTGCGACCAGCCCATCACTAGACCGAATAGTAGCCCTAAAATGAGCCCTATTTTTGCTAGTTTCGGCAGCGTATCTCTAAAGCCAAAATAAAACGCCATTAATGCGAAGCCGCCACTGGCATGGCCGCCGGGAAAGCAATGTCCAGCGCGCGCGCCGGTTGGTAAGCTGCCAAACAAGGCGATTAACGGTTGCGTTCCACCATATAAAACTAAATCCCAAGGGCAGGCATGCTCACTGAAATGTTTTAATACCGAAATCGCACTAGTGGAAACAACCATCGCGACAAACAGCCATATAAATTGGCGATGATAATTTTGCAACCAAGATAATTTAGCTTGAAACGTTTTGCCGTATGCCAAAAACGGCAAACCTAGCAGCCATAAACCTAACAGCAAAAAACCAACGCCTACCATTAAATACTTAAGGCTGAGATGCATCACATTCTCTAAAAACCAGTCATTTTTTAGCGGAAAAATTAAAGTTTGTGTGTCGTAATATCGCGCTATTAACACGCTATCTAAACCTGTTAGTGGGTAAGCGATGACTAATAATAAGGCCAATACCAGTGGTAATGCAAAGTGAAGCAACCAAAACTGTGGCGGGTGTAAGCGCATGAAAATCAAATGGGCTACCTAGCTAAAACGTTTATTATAAGAAGTCTATTATAGGGTACTTCTGGACATTCTATATTGGCATTATGAAGAGTAGCTTAGGTTTAGTCATGGTCTTTATGTGCTGATATATTTAGCATTAACTCAAATTGCTATTGAGTAAAATAGACTAAAGATTCATAAAAATTACTTTAGGCACTTCACCTTTAAATTCTAGCTGAGTCACGCTCGCATGGTCTATGGTAATTCTAAATAATCGCTTTAGAGGCATTTGCAGAACCTCGGCTATAAGCGCGCGAATAAAGCCGCCGTGGGTTACCACTAAGATATTTTTGCCGTGCGAATGACTAACCATCTCTTCAACAAAGCTTTTAGAGCGGGCGTGTAATTGCGAAAAAGTTTCGCCATTAGGCGGTGCTAAATTAGCGTAATCATCCGCCCAAACATCAAACACATCACGCGGAATTTCATCCCATGGCAAAACCCTAAGCTAGCGTCCGCACATAAAGCTTGCGCCAATTGATGGCAGCGCTGTAAAGGGCTGGCGTAAATCGCATCAAAATTTGAGTTTGCTAGTTTCAACTGTAATTTTTGCCGCTCAATCTCAAAATTTTCCGACACCTGAACATCACTCTGGCCATAGCAAAGGCTGGGCGCAATGGCTAAAGAAGTGTGGCGAACGAGTGTTAGTTTCATAAATTTAGCGGATAGGTAACAATCTACAGCTGAGCAAACAGCGCTGCGCTGGCGAGCAAGCCTACGTAAAAGGCCACTTCTGTGAGTTGCTGCATTGCGCCTAAACAATCGCCAGTGTAACCACCGATACGCGTTTTAATTTTGGCGCTAAACCACAGCCAAACAACAGCAACTGGTAGCAAGGCAGCTAAAAATTTAGTCTCTAAAAATACCAAAGGTAACAAACCAAAAAATGTCGCAATCATCAGTTCAGCCATATTTAATTGTGTGGCAAGTGGTTTGGATTTACCTTCAGCTTTGACATAACTTTGTGTAAACATCACCAACACCGCACATAAGCGACTGAGGGCATGGCCAGCAATCATAGAGACAGGGACAAATATTGCCATTTGGTAGCTAAGCGCTTGATATTTAGTTAGCAGTGTTAATAATAAGCCAACTGCACCATAGCTGCCTATGCGAGAATCGACCATGATAGTGAGTACCTGCTCACGCGTCCAACCTCCGCCTAAGCCATCTATCGCATCAGCAAGGCCATCTTCGTGAAAGGCACCTGTCAGTAAAATAGTCGTTGTCATGCTTAATAGCACAGAGACTTCTAAAGGTAATAAGCGATTGCTTAACCAGAATATTAAAGCGCCAACAGCCCCTACCAAGATGCCAACCAGAGGGAAAAAACGTGTGGATTTATTCAAATCAGCTTCATCAAAATTTTCAAAGTACACCGGAATGCGAGTGAAAAACATAATCGCCGTTAAAAAGTAACGCCATTGATTGCTTGCAACTTTTTTCATAATTTCTGTGACACGCTGGCAGATTCAAACGATGCCATTGTATTTAAAAAATTGACCGCCGCCAGCACCAAAGGATAAGCAAGTGCTGCACCTGTGCCTTCGCCTAGGCGTAGATCAATATTAAGTAATGGTTTTACCTGCAAAAAATCTAACATCTTTTTATGCCCAGATTCATCCGAGCAGTGTGTAAACACACAATAGTGCAGAATATTAGGCTGTAATTTTGCCGCGACTAATAGTGCTGCTGTGGTAATAAAACCATCAATTAATAAAGTACATTGCTTGCTAGCGGCTTGTAACATTGCGCCTACCATCATGGCAATTTCAAAACCACCGAAGGTTGCTAGTATCTGCATGGCATCATCAGCACTTAACGCATGGTGTGCTAAAGCCTGCGCCAAAATATTAGTCTTTTTAGACAATCCTGCATCATCTAAACCAGTGCCACGACCAACGCATTGCTCAACTGGCAGGCTACACAAAACACTCATCAAACAGCTTGCAGAAGAAGTGTTACCGATGCCCATTTCACCAAAACCAAACACATTACAACCTTGTGTAATCTGTGCATCCACTATTTTTGCAGCACGTTCAAGCGCCGTTGCACATTGAGTGGCCGTCATCGCTGGTTCATTTAAGAAATTATGTGTGCCAAAAGCAATCTTGGCATCCATTAAATCTGGGTTAGCTTCAAATGTATGGTTCACACC
>JBEDKX010000131.1:0-3240 GCA_041171965.1 Pseudomonadota bacterium
GCCATATATATAAAATAGCGCTTCAACAATGCTTTAAACCAATTAAAGCTTGATGATGATGCGACAATTTGCCACATTCCGAACATTAATTAATTCTGCTATTGTCATCAGCTAATTAACTTCGTAAGAATAAATATTGCTATGCAGTTCATATTGAATAGTTTATCCAGACGTTTCATATTGCTTACATTTTCGGCAATAACGCTAATGTTAATTTCTTTTTTTGCAGTAGCTGAGGAGCCAATTTCTCACCTAGAAATAAAAACACTAATCTCAGCTACATACGATAAACCCAATATAAAAGTCGAGACATTTCCGATAGCTGTGGTTGATGACTATGCGTTAGCTGATTGGGTTCAAGGTCAAAGAGGAGGACGCGCACTGCTGCAGCGCGTCAAAGGTAAATGGACAATTATGGCATGTGGCGCTGACGGCCTAAAAAATCTTCAGACGTTGACTGAAGCCGGCATTCCAGCTGCTACCGCCAACAATATAATTACCGAACTGACTGCAGTAGAAAAAACAGTTGATGCCCATCGCCCGCATCTGTTCAGTTTATTTGGAACCAAGCATGACCCTCAACAAATCGAACAACATGAACAGCACAATCATCACCAGCATTAAAATTTAGGGAATTTATATGAAAAATAACAAAATTACTTTTGCGCTATTTTTAGCCTTCTCAAGTAATGCAATGGCTGACATCAACATCGTTACTCGTGCAGTTGCGATAACGGCTAATCCGTTAATTGAATCGATTGATGTGGATGCTTATTCCAGCACTGCTGCCGTTGTATCAGATAGTCAGTTACGTGATCAAAATGCTGTAGATTTAGCCTCCGCCTTACGCCGCACGCCTGGTGTGCAAATTTCCAGATATAACCCAGTAGGCGCTTTTGGTGGCGATCAAGGCGGTGCCGTGTATATACGAGGCATGGGCGTAAGCCGTCCGGGCAGTGAAATTAAAACCTATATTGATGATATTCCATTTTATATGGGCGTTTGGGGTCATCCCTTGTTAGATTTGCTACCGGTAAACGGCATGCAGTCGATTACTATTTACAAAAGCCCGCAACCACAAATTAATGGTAATAATTTCGCTTCAATCAACCTAGAAACGAAGCGTGCTACCGAAGATGGCATTCATGGTGATGCTCGGATATCAGGCGGCTCATTTGGCACAGTCGTTCAACAAGCTAATATCGTCGGACACACGGGTGCGGTAGACTTTATGCTGGCGCAAGGTTATGCTAAATCGAACGGACATCGCCCAAACTCAGATGGTGAATTAAAAAATGTAATGGGTCGTTTAGGTGCGCAACTCAATGATCACTGGCGCACTGATGTAAGCTTTTTGGCGGTTGATAATAAGGCGAGTGATCCTCAAGATGCAAGAGGCGTTATAAATCCTATTACCCCAGAATACAAATCTAAGGCAACGATGCTTACGGCTAGTATTTCACACCGATATGAAAATTTAAGCGGTAGCTTTAAAATATATAGCAATCGTGGTGAAGGTAATTTATATAACGATAATCGCCCCAACGTAGGCTGGGGTACTTTTCTGTCCGACTTTAATATGAGCGGTTTGCGCCTCAAAGAACAGCTTACAGCGTGGACGGGCGGTACTATTTTAGCGGGAATTGATATTGATCGAATTTCCGGAAAAGTAAATGGCCAATATACCGGTGGCAATGTCAACATGCCAAGTTTTAGTGTAACTTCACCCTATTTTGCTGTAAGCCAAGCCATTAAACTTAATGATGATTGGAACTTAGTGCCATCGGTAGGCATGCGCTTCTATAGTCATAGTGAGTACAACGCTAAATCAGCTCCTCACGCTGGCTTGTCACTTGAATCTGAAAAAGCCACGTTTTTTGCAAATGTAACGCGCGGCATCAACTATCCAGGCTTAGAAGGACCAGCACTGCAAGCGGCATTACCGTTTTTCTTTAATGGAACGTCTTGGAAAAATTTGTCCGCTGAAGAATTAAATCACAAAGAGATTGGCCTTAAACTTAGACCAACTGAAACCACTCAGATCAACATTAACTTGTTTCGAGATGACATCAAAAACCGCTATGCCTATGATTTCTCTCTTAACTCCTTTCAGACCATGACATTGAATCAAACTGTATTCCAGAATATTGGCGGCTATCATACCAATGGTGCAGAACTATCAATTAAACAAAAAATACCCTAGCCTTGATAGTCTTCCCTACACCCCTAAAACTGCATTCACAGCTGGTTTGAATGGCAATGTTGGCGCTGTAAAAATCGCTTTAGACGCACAATATCAATCGCAAGTATTCGCACTTAATCTAAATAGAGATACCTCCATGGTAAATAATGAAAAAGTTGCCTCCTTTACTGTTGTGAATATTCGCACATCCTACCCAATGCCAACACTTGGTAAAAAAGGTGAGGTGTTCTTAGCAATAGAGAACCTTTTCGATCAAAAATATGCCTACCGACCTGGTTATGCTATGCCAGGCATCTCTGGGCAAATTGGACTTTCTGCCAGCTTTTAGCATATCCCATTCCCAGTAACATAAAAACACTGGGAATTAGGTTATTCCCAATCAATTTACCGTCGAATCAGAAACATTTTGTAACAATATTCAAAGCAAACCAAGCGTAAAATCTGACAAAATTTTTAATCACAATATAAATTTAATTTCCGTGTAATTTCGATGTAACTTTTGTCAGAAATTAGGTTCTTATTTTGTAAATAAATAGAAAATCATGTCTTTATGCGTCAGGTATTGAAATTTGCTCACTCAACGTTTAACTGCTGAAACAATTGCTGATGCTACTGCTGAAAATAGCATAGCGAATCCGTCTTGGTCTATTTTAGACAGCCAAGAACAATGGCAAGCATTTAGTCAGCCGGTTGGTGATGATCCAACCCAACCAATGGTTCAATCTAGCTTATTGTTAGATGGTTTACGTTGCGCGGCGTGCTCAGGAATTATCGAGCGCGGCTTACAAGCAATGCCAGGTGTTTTAAGCGCACGCGTTAGTATGTCTAAAAGACGCGCGGTAGTCATATGGTCGCCGGCCATGACTGTTCCCTCAAAAATACTCCGCGCGGTGCAAGTGCTTGGCTACAGTGCAAGCCCAGCCTCGCATAATGAAAATCAACTTAACGCAACTGCTAAAAGTCGCGCAGCCTTTTGGCGCTGGATGGTGGCTGGCTTTTGCATGATGCAAGTGATGATGTATGCCAGCCCTAGCTAC
>JBEDKX010000131.1:3267-7095 GCA_041171965.1 Pseudomonadota bacterium
ATTCGCTATTTACTTAATTGGGCATCGTGGCTGTTAAGTTTGCCTGTATTGTTGTTTTCTAGCAGCAGTTTTTTTAGTAACGCGATTCGTGATTTAAAATTAAAACAAATCAGCATGGACCTGCCAGTAGCATTAGGTATCGCTATTACGTTTCTAGTAAGTTCTGCCGCAACGTTTGAGCCTAATAGCTGGTGGGGTCACACCGTTTACTTCGATTCCATGACTATGTTTGTATTCTTTTTATTGTCTGCACGTCTGATTGAAGTAAAACTACACAGCAAAACGCTGGGTTCCTTAGAGTTATTAGTTAGTCGCATTCCTGAAAACACTGAGCGTCAAAATCTAGATGGGTCGTTCTCCCGCGTATTAAATAGTCAACTTAAGGTAGGCGACATTGTGCGCGTCAATATCGGCGAGGCTTTTCCTGCTGATGGCGAACTGGTGTTACTTGGTACTAATTCGGATAATCCTGCCTCAGATAGCGCTAGTATGAACAGCATTACCGTAGACGAGTCGCTGCTCACAGGCGAATCTACTCCCATACAAAAAAATCTGCACGACAAAGTGATTGCTGGCAGCTACAACCTTGGCCAAACCGTGCATGTTGTGCTGGAAACCATAGGCGAATCAACCCAATACGGCAAAATTGTGAATTTAATCAACCAAGCTGCTATTGAGAAGCCAAGGTTGTCACAATTAGCTGACCGCGTAGCTCGGCCATTTTTACTATTTGTAATATTAAGCGCGGCTATTGCCGCCGCCTTGTTGTGGGATATAGATCGCGGACGCGCGTTGATGACGGCTGCTGCAGTATTAATTGTCACCTGCCCTTGTGCGCTGTCATTAGCCACTCCAGCTGCCATGCTGTCGAGCGCCAGCGCCTTTGTGAAACGCGGAATTTTAATCAGGCGCTTGCAAGCTATAGAGAGTATTGCCAATGTTGATACGGTTATTTTTGACAAAACTGGCACGCTGACTGAAGATCATATTCAAGTGATGGCTATCAGCCATAAAGACGGTTTATCTGAAGCTAGTGCACTAGCATTAGCCGCGAGCATCGCGCAATATTCTCAGCACCCAATTTCTAGAGCTTTATTGAAAAATTACCAACAAATTAATAGCAAAAATTCAGACCCAGCCTTAGATAAAATTGACTTAGTTGACGTGCAAGAAGAAATTGGTGCCGGCATTAGCGCTGCCGTTAAAAATAACGTCCTCACCACAAACTATCAAACATTAATCAGCGGACGGCTTAAATTTGGCTCAGCTAAATTTTGTGACATACAAGATACCGAACCATTCAAGCAACAGGTTTATCTTACAGATAGCAATGGTTGGTTAGCCACTTTTAGTTTGCAAGAGGCGATAAAAACAAACGCTGCTACTGCAATCAAGCAATTAAAAGAAATTCACTTAAATGTCGAACTTTTGTCAGGTGACCAGTCATATACAGTACTGCATATGGCGAATGAAATTGGCATTAGCCAGTTTCAAGCAGCTTGCAGTCCGAATGATAAATTACTACGTTTACAAGCACTTAAAGAGCAAGGTAAAAAAATACTGATGGTTGGTGATGGTTTAAATGATGGTCCTATTTTAGCCAGCGCACACGTATCAATCGCAATGGGGAAAGGGGTGCCACTAACACTGGCGCACGCAGATTACATTCTGCTGAATGGAGACATTAGCCTAATTCCAGCGATTATTCAGCACGCAAGAAAAACCATGAGCATTATCAAGCAAAATATTGCTTGGGCGATTGTTTATAATTTAGTGAGTATTCCACTGGCCTTTAGCGGTTTTTTATCCGCATGGTTAGCAGGTTTGGGTATGGCACTAAGCTCACTAATTGTTGTAGCAAACGCGCTTCGTCTCACGGATTTTCCAAGCATACCGACAAAAGAAAAGGCGATGTAATGGATATTTTATTTGTACTCGTGCCGCTTTCGGTACTCATGGCACTTTGTGTATTGGGTGGACTTTGGTGGGCAGTGTATCGCGGCCAGTTTGAAGACATTGAGGATGAAGGTCGAAGAATTTTGGAAGATGACCAATAAGCCAGCATTTTTAGGGCTGGTGGTTGTAGGCATGTCATTTATGATTTAGTAAGTTTTAGTTTTGAGTTTTAATTTTTAAAGGCAGAAGTCATGAGCGTTAGCAATATAGCATCAGCCAATTTAGGGTTGGTGGAAGCAGAGTCGGAGAGTCTATCATCGTCGTTTTACGATGATTATGCTGTCAGAAATTTCACAATAATGGCCGTGGTTTGGGGTGTGGTAGGCATGATGATGGGCGTAATTATTGCCTCGCAACTAGCTTTCCCTGCGCTAAATTTTGATACTGCTTGGTTTAGTTTTGGGCGCCTACGCCCACTGCACACCAATTTAGTGGTATTTGCATTCGGTGGCTGTACTTTATTAGGTACCTCTTTTTACATTGTCCAACGTACGGGTCAAACCCGCTTACGTTTTCCATTGTTATCACGCATGGTATTTTGGGGATATCAAGCCATTATTTTAGCTGCCATTATTTCGCTGCCTTTAGGCTATACCTCAGGCAAAGAATATGCCGAACTAGAATGGCCGATTGACATATTGTTACTAATTATCTGGCTGATGTACGCAACGGTATTCTTTGGAACTGTAGCGGCCAGAAAAATGAAGCATATTTATGTGGCAAACTGGTTCTACGGTGCTTTTATCATCGTTATTGCTATTTTGCACCTAGTCAACAGCATGGAAGTTCCAGCGGAGTTAATGAAGTCATATTCAGCCTATGCTGGTGTACAAGATGCCATGATTCAGTGGTGGTATGGTCACAACGTAGTTGGTTTTTTCTTAACTGCTGGCTTTTTGGGCATGATGTATTACTTTGTGCCTAAGCAAGCGGGTCGTCCAGTGTATTCTTATCGGCTTTCTATTGTGCATTTCTGGGGCTTGATTTTCACTTACATGTGGGCAGGTTCGCACCATTTGCACTACACCGCGCTGCCTGATTGGACACAATCAGTAGGGATGGTTCTATCGCTTATTTTATTGGCACCAAGCTGGGGTGGCATGATTAACGGCATGATGACTATGTCTGGCGCATGGCACAAATTGCGCGATGACCCAATTTTACGCTTCATGATCGTGTCGCTTTCTTTCTACGGCATGAGTACCTTTGAAGGTCCGATGATGGCGATTAAAACAGTGAATGCGCTATCTCATTACACTGACTGGACGATTGGCCATGTGCATTCAGGTGCGCTAGGCTGGGTAGGATTTATCGCCATGGGTTCAATCTATTACCTGATTCCCCGCCTGTCGGGCAAAAAAGCGATGTGGAGCACGCAGCTGATCGAATGGCATTTTTGGGTGGCGACCATTGGCGTGGTCTTGTACATCGCCTCGATGTGGATCGCTGGTGTGATGCAAGGTTTGATGTGGCGCGCAGTCAATAGTGACGGCACGCTGACCTATACCTTTGTTGAGGGTGTCAAGGCAACCTATCCGTACTACGTGGTGCGTGTCACCGGTGGTGCACTGTATTTGATTGGCATGCTGATGATGGCATTGAACGTCTTCAAGACGGTGCAGGGCGGCGGTGTCGTGGACGCCCGCATCGCCGCACCATCACCAGCGCACGCATAATTCAAGGAGCATTGGATGAAGTTTACTCATGAGTCGATAGAAAAAAAGCCGTGGTTGCTGATCGTGCTGGTGCTGCTGGTTGTCAGCATCGGCGGGCTAGTTGAGATCGTGCCACTGTTTTTCCAGAAGTCCACCACCGAGCCGGTGGCGGGTCTGCAGCCTTATAGTCCATTACGGCTGGCCGGGCGTGATATCT
>JBEDKX010000132.1:0-5862 GCA_041171965.1 Pseudomonadota bacterium
CAATGCCTGCGTGTAGCTTTTGTTGTTCATCGGCACCGGCTATAGCGCCTAATATTGCTTTGCGAGATAATCCAACTAATAAGGGCTGACCAATATCAGCAAGCTGATTTAAGTGTTGGATAAGCAAAATATCTACACCTGCTGCAGATAATCCAGCTTCCAAAGCCGCTTCTAACATATAGCCAGAAATGCGTGTGTCTTTGCCGATTAATACGGCGGGATGTGCGCCTTTGGCCAAATTACTTTCTATGCTGGTTAACACACGGCCAGCTGCATACCCTAAACGCATCATAAAATCAGGCGTAATCGGCGCATCACCAACGCGGCCGCGAATACCATCTGTACCAAAATACTTTTTAGACATGCTTCCATTCCTAATTTAGGATTTTTAATTTATGAGTTTTACAATCTTAAACTCGGTATTTTCAGACTTTTTACAAGACGGCTGCCACCACTTTAAGAGCATCTACAGTGGCTTTAACATCGTGTACTCGCACAATATTAGCGCCTTTCATGGTCGATATGACAGAGGCCGCAATGCCTGCGTGTAGCTTTTGTTGTTCATCGCCACCGGCTATAGCACCTAATATTGCTTTGCGCGACAATCCAACCAATAAGGGCTGACCAATATTAGCAAGCTCAGTTAAATGTTGGATGAGTAAAATGTTATGCGCGCTTGTTTTACCAAAACCAAAGCCGGGATCCAGCAATACTCGGCTACGATCAATGCCGCAAGACAAAGCAACATTCAGCCTATCCACTAAAAACTGCCGTACTTCAGCCACAACATCAAGATAATTAGGGTCTAGTTGCATGGTTTGTGGCAGACCTTGCATGTGCATTAAGCACACACCGACATGGCTGCCCGCCACAACTTCTAAAGCACCGGGTTCCTGTAGGGCTCGAATGTCGTTGACAATATTAGCGCCAGCAGCGATAGCTTGGCGCATTACTTCCGGCTTATAAGTATCAATTGAAATAGGTAAAGTGCAGGCCTTGCTTAAGGCCTCGATTACAGGAATCACTCGACTTAACTCTTCGTCCAAGTTGACTGGCGTTGCGCTAGGTCGAGTAGATTCACCGCCAATATCTAAGATATCAGCACCATCAGCAACAAGCTGAAGCGCATGCTCGACAGCTAAATGTGTTGTATTGAATTTCCCACCATCAGAAAAAGAATCTGGCGTTACATTAACAATGCCCATCACATGCGGGCGATTCAAATTAAGCTGGTATTTACCGCAATTAAAGATCATTGGCACATTATACTTAATTTTACCTGTTGAAATAAATTGCCACGTCACAGGCAAGAAAAAAGGGGCTGAAATTACAGCCCCTTTTAAAGTTAAATCACTAGCTTCAAATCAATAACTTATGTTTTAGCCGTTGGTTGCGGCGCTACATTCGCCCCTAAGCCTGTTGACCCAGTATCTTTTGGTGGGTTTGCTTTACTTTGTGTAGGCTTGGGTGGACGTACAGGAATGCCAGCCATAATGTCATTAATTTGATCCGCATCAATGGTTTCGTACTCCATTAATGCCGTCATCATCGCTTCAACCTTATCGCGATTATCTTCTAACAATTTACGTGCAATACCGTATTGCTCATCCAAGATACGTCGAATTTCCGCATCCACTTTTTGCTGCGTTGCCTCTGAAACAGTCTTAGAACTCATGCTACCGAAAAGTGAATCTTGGCTATCACCAGCATACACCATAGTGCCTAGCGCATCACTCATACCGTAACGTGTCACCATATCACGGGCTAATTTCGTCGCACGCTCAAAGTCGTTAGAAGCCCCTGTAGACATTTGATGCATAAATACCTCTTCGGCAATACGACCACCAAACAATATTGAAATCTCTTCCAACATTTTATCTTTATAGTTACTAATACGGTCAAACTCTGGCAATTGCCATGTTAAACCTAATGCCCAACCACGCGGCATGATAGTCACCTTATGCACCGGATCTGCTTTAGGTAATAATTTTGCCACTATCGCATGGCCAGACTCATGATAAGCGGTGTTACGACGCTCATCTTCACGCATCACCATTGATTTACGCTCAGGACCCATATAGATCTTGTCTTTGGCATCTTCAAAATCTTGCATATCGACCGTGCGCTTATTACGGCGTGCGGCGAATAAAGCGGCCGCGTGCGGCGAATAAAGCGGCCTCATTGACTAAATTCGCTAAATCCGCACCTGAAAAACCAGGCGTTCCACGCGCTAGAATATCTGCCTTTACATCCGCATCAATCGGCACTTTTCTCATATGCACTAAAAGAATCTGCTCACGACCTTTAATATCAGGCAATGAAACCATTACTTGACGATCAAAACGACCTGGACGAAGCAATGCTTTATCTAGCACATCAGCTCTATTGGTCGCGGCAATCACAATCACGCCTGAGTTACCTTCAAAACCATCCATCTCAACCAACAACTGATTCAAGGTTTGCTCGCGCTCGTCATTACCGCCGCCAGTACCAGATCCGCGACTACGACCTACCGCGTCAATTTCGTCAATAAAAATAATGCATGGCGAGTTTTTCTTGGCGTTTTCAAACATATCCCGCACACGTGAAGCCCCTACTCCAACAAACATCTCGACAAAGTCAGAACCTGAAATTGTGAAAAATGGCACTTTTGCTTCACCAGCAATCGCTCTTGCCAACAAGGTTTTACCTGTTCCCGGAGGGCCTACCATTAGAACACCGCGCGGAATACGACCGCCTAATTTTTGAAATTTAGTTGGGTCACGTAAAAACTCAACAATTTCTGCGACCTCTTCTTTTGCCTCATCGCAACCTGCAACATCAGCAAAAGTCGTTTGATTATTTCCTTCGTCTAACTGACGCGCCTTGCTTTTACCAAATGAAAATGGGCCGCCACCTTTGCCACCACCTTGCATTTGGCGCATGAAAAACACCCAGACACCAATCAGCAAAATCATTGGAAACCATGAAACAAAAATGCTCATCAAAAATGATTGCTCTTCTTCGGGTTTAGCTTCAACCATGACATTACTTTTAAGTAAATCAGAAACTAGCCAAGGATCGGTAGGCGCATAAGTATTGAATTTTTTACCATCGTGCGTGGTGCCATGAAGTACGCGACCATCAATCTGCACTTTAGCAATCCGGCCATCTTTTACTTCCTGAATAAACTGGGAATAGACAATTTGGCTGTCAGCGCTATTTTTGACACCCGACAGATTGAAAATTGCCAATAACACCATGGCAACCGCCAACCAAATGGCAACATTCTTAAATATATTGTTCAAAACCATATTCCTTTTAAAAGGCAGATTTATGAAAACCTGCTTTACTACTTAGGTCTAGCTCTTATTAATCCTAATACTTATTGTGCATATTACGCTTTTTGCAAATCTAAGGCAGTAATCTATATTTCAAAATGTAAATATATTCGCTATCTTGCCTTCTCTTTACTTAACAAAATACAGCTTCAATCGCATCAACTCATTTCAGCATATCGCTGCATTTTTACAGCTATGACTTACGGCCTAAGCCCAATAAATAAACTTCATTACTTCTACCGCGTGATGCTTTTGGTTTGCGCGTAACTACTTTATCAAACGCTAAACGCATGCTTTGCAATATCTCTTCAAAACCTTCGCCTATAAATACCTTGACCAAAAAATTGCCGCTTGGTTTCAGCCATTCTTTACTAAACTCGAGAGCCAACTCGGTTAAATATGCCGCACCAGCTTGGTCTACAATAGTTATGCCTGTGATATTGGGTGCCATATCGGCAATTACAAGGTCAACTTGCTTGCCATTCAAACTATTTTCTAATTGTTTTAATATGGCATCTTCACGAAAGTCGCCTTGGATAAATTCTACACCTTTAATCGGCTCCATTTCTAGTAAATCTAAAGCAATAATCCGCCCCTGACCTTTTAGTCGCTGTACCGCTACCTGCGACCAACTACCTGGTGTAGCACCTAAATCTACCACCGTCATTCCAGGCTTAATGAGCTTATCTTTGTCATCAATTTCAGTTAATTTATAGGCGGCACGCGCTCGATAGCCTTCTTTTTGTGCACGTTTAACAAATTCGTCGTTGATATGTTCATGTATCCAAGCTTTGCTGGAAGGTTTTAGTTTCATCTGTTAAACTGTTCGCCTATATAGATCAATAAGATACTTAAGAAGAAACCTAAGTGAATTCAAAACAAATTAGCTACTTACGTAGCCTTGCACACAACCTAAATCCTGTCGTCATGATAAGCAATAAAGGCTTATCAGAGGGCGTTTTAAAAGAACTTAACGTCTGCCTTGACGCACATGAGCTGATTAAAATTAAAGTGATGGTGGATGATAAAGCGGTACGCTCACAATTACTTACTGACATTTGTGAACAAACTACAGCAACTGCGGTGCATCATATTGGTAAACAATTAGTGATTTATCGTCAATCAACTAAACCAAAAATTGTCATTCCTAAATAATAGCATTGCTTAATTTAAGCATTGTTAGCATGGGCGCTATGTTCAACTGGCGCCTATTTTTTCGCCTAAAATTAGCTATCTAGCGCGCAATACCAACACAAAACCGAGCAAGCTTTGCACCACATAAGCAATGCTAGCAACACCGTGCCAAGTTTTAAACCGATCAGAAAACACACTTTGCATTACATCGCCTGGCATGGCATCTATCTTCAATTGCGCCAATATTGGTTGAATACCAAAATGGCCGGCAAGAACCAATAACAACATAACAAATACTGCCCAAAAATAAGATTGCTTAAGAGCTGATGACCCATAAAAGAATAAGCGATGAATGAGCAAATAGATTGCTGAAAATAAGCCTAAGTAGGAAACGTAATTAAATAAATTACCTGCCAATTGGCCAGCTAACTGACTGTCCGGCAATGTTTTAAATAGCACGTACGCAGTTGCACCGGTTGTCCACAAGGCGCCCACCCACAGCGTGATAACAATAAGCGCAAATTTACCTGACCAATTATTCATCGTTATCTATTCCTATCAATGTTGTTTGCTGACTGTATTTATGATGTTATCGACTGCGCTAAATATACTGCACATCCAAAATTTCATATTCTTTAACGCCACCAGGCGCCATGACTTCAGCCACATCACCTTCAGATTTACCAATGAGTCCACGCGCAATCGGTGAGCTAATGGAAATTTTGCCATTTTTAATATCCGCTTCATCATCACCTACAATTTGATAAGTAATCATATTGCCGCTATCTAAATCTTCAATTCGCACCGTTGAACCAAATACGCATCGACCTTCTGCATGCAAAGTAGTTGGATCAATAATCATTGCATTAGAAAGCTTAGCTTCAATTTCCGCAATCCGGCCTTCAATAAAACTTTGGCGCTCTTTAGCTGCTTCGTACTCTGCATTCTCAGATAAATCACCCTGTGCACGCGCTTCAGCAATAGCCTGAATCACGTCAGGTCTATCCACACTACGTAAGCGTAGCAATTCTTCTTTAAGTTGCACTGCACCTTTAACGGTAACGGGTATTTGAGTAACTGCCATATTGCCTAACCTTGGTATAAAAAATAAACCACACCCAAACTGAGTGTGGCTTTAAATGTCATTGCTTGTGTGTAAATTAAAAAATCTTGATCAAAGTGTATTTTATGCCAGCTTTTTATGCAAGTCTTGCAAGGACTCCACGGTCAGCTCTTGCATGTGCGCCATGCCTATGCAGGCGGCTTTGGCGCCAGCTAGCGTAGTGTAATAAGTGACTTTGTTTTGCAAGGCAGAGCGGCGAATTTCATAGGAATCGGCCACGGCGCGCTTGTCTTCGGTCACGTTTACAATAAAGCTGATGTCGTTGTTCTTGATCATGTCGACGAT
>JBEDKX010000133.1:0-4001 GCA_041171965.1 Pseudomonadota bacterium
ATCTAGTCACTTTACAGCATAATCCTGCTCATATTTTTGTGCACGGTGATATTGGCGATCAAGCTTTATTAGCCAAATTGCTGGCAGAATATCAACCTTGTGCGATTGTAAATTTTGCTGCAGAGAGTCATGTGGACCGCTCTATACATGGCCCTGAAGATTTTATTCAAACTAATGTCGTCGGTACCTTTCATTTGTTAGAAGCGGTACGTGCATATTGGGTCAGCTTAAACGAAGCAGCGCGAATGAACTTTCGTTTTTTACATGTTTCAACCGATGAGGTCTATGGATCACTGGCTAAGGATGATACTGAAACACATACTTACGCACCGAATAGCCCATATTCAGCGTCTAAGGCGGCTTCAGATCACTTGGTGCGCGCCTATCATCACACTTATGGTTTGCCTACGCTGACCACTAATTGCTCTAATAATTACGGCCCGCATCATTTCCCAGAAAAACTAATCCCGCTGGTCATTCATAATGCGTTAACAGATAAGCCTTTGCCAATTTACGGTACTGGCCAACAGATTCGAGATTGGCTGTATGTAGAAGATCATTGTGCTGCAATTAGACGTGTATTAGAAGCCGGTAAGGTGGGTGATGTTTACAACATAGGTGGATGGAACGAAAAACCTAATATCGAGGTGGTAAAAACATTATGCAGAATGCTTGATGTTAAAAAACCTCGTGATGATGGCAAATCTTATTTGGATCAAATTACTTTTGTAGAAGATCGCTTAGGCCACGATCAGCGCTATGCGATAGACGCGTCTAAGATCGCAAAAGAGTTAGGCTGGAAGCCGAAAGAGACTTTTGAATCAGGTATTGAAAAAACCGTTAATTGGTATTTGGAGCATCAAGATTGGGTGAATAATGTCACTAGCGGCGAATATCGCCACTGGGTAGAAAAGCATTATGCAGAAAGAGGCGAAGAGATGGCCTGATTGCGACTGGTTGAATCAAAGGCCGTTAAATTAACAGCAGCTTTATTAAATGACTCAGCTAATTCAACTTAAGGCATCAGCCCAGTTATTAGGCGTTTCATATAAGCGTACTTTCTCTAACTTTAGGTGATTACCGTAGGTGTCGTGATATTTACTTTTTAGTATTTTAAACGCTTCGCTGGCCATATTTTCTGCAGTTGGCACAGTAGGGAATATCACTGTTTTATGGTCAGCTAGCGTATTTAAAAAGTTAAGTACTTCTGTATCATTTTTATAGACTAAAAAGGCATGGTCCCAGACCTCGACAATTGCCGTTTTAGCGATGGATTTTACGTCTGAAAAATCCATCACCATGCCGTTTTCTGAAGCATCTTCAAGCATAATGATGTCACCAGAAAGTGTGATTTCCATGGCATAACGATGACCATGTAAATTCCTACATTGACTTTTATGGCTGGGAATGCGATGTCCAGCATCAAATTCAAGGCGAGTGGTAATTTGCATGTAGATCACTTAATGTATAGAGAGTAACGTAATGAGATTATACGCTGACTGGGCATAATTTGAAGCTAGACTAAAATATTGGCTAGTTTTCTCTCAAATTAAGTTACGTTTTGCGGGAAATTTTTTAGCGAAAAGTGTGTGGCTAAGTCTAAATAATACTAAATTTCATTACGTAGCATTTTATAGATAGCCAATCTTTCTTCACTTATTTTTCCAGCAATGACAGCCTCTTTTATAGCGCAATCTGGTTCTTGCAAATGCTTACAATTATTAAATCTGCATTTGCCTAGAAATGGCCTAAATTCTATAAAAGCATGTTCTAGCTCATCTGTACTGAGATGATGTAAGCCAAATTCTTGCAGGCCAGGAGAATCGATTAGCTGGCTGTGTTCATCTAAGTGATATAAGTGTGCAGCAGTGGTGGTGTGTTTACCACTATCAAGTACAAGGCTCACTTCTCTGGTGCGTACGTCTTCATTCGGTAATAAGGCATTGATAATGGTTGACTTCCCCATGCCGGATTGACCGACTAGAATGCTGGCCTCACCTTGTAGATACGGCCTAAGTGCAGAGATGTCTTCTTTTGCTGATAGCGCTAGTACCTGATAGCCAAGTCCGGTATAAAGCGCTAACTTTTGCTTGGCATCATCGTTATCAGCCAGATCACATTTATTTAAAACTACTAGCGCTTTAATATTTGCCGCTTCTGCCGCAATTAAACAACGGTTAAGCAAAGCTTCGTAGAAACTTGGTTGGGTGGCTAATACAATAATAATCTGCGTTACATTTGATGCAAGCATTTTGCTTTTAAAGGCATTACTGCGATATAACAAAGTTTTGCGCGGTAGAATAGTTTCTATTACGCCTTCGTGTTTATCCGTTAGTTGTATCAGAACTTCATCGCCACAGGCTAAATCTGTTTTTTTCCCACGAGTAACGCAACTAATGCGAGATTTTGCATCAGATAATTCAACTTGAAATCGTTTGCCATAGGCCGCAACGATGGTACCCTGCAAGTGTGTTTTATCTTGCGTATTATTAGCGTTATTAATAGGGGAAGTATCCAATTATTCAGTAAATTTATAGTAAGTTTTGTTCAGGTAACTGGCCACATTAAGTTCTTCATCTTCAAAAAACTTTAAGCCTATCATTGTGTTGCAATTACGCACTTGGGCAAGTAAGCCTTTTGATGTCTTGATTTTTCGATATTCTCGCGTATAAATAGATGAGCCATCACCGCCAAAACTCTGGGCATGACAGCTAATACAATTTTTATCAACGAGGGCTTTGCCACTAAGTGTATCAGCGTTTTTAAACACTTCAGCATGGCCATTATTAGCGATTAATAATAAGCAGCAGATCAATAGTGTTTTCATACGCACCTCCAAAGCTAAAAAACTTTATTGAGTATACGCCACTAACTTAGAGATTCTAATGTTTGCCGGCGGATGAGAGTCATAAAAAGCTGAATGCAGCGGATCAGGCGTTAATGTCGAGGCATTATCGCGATATAATTTTACTAATGCTTCTATTAAGTCGCTTGCATTTGCATGTTTTGCCGCATAGCTATCTGCTTCAAATTCATTCTTTCTTGAATAACTGGCCATCAGTGGGCGTAATAAAAATAAAAATACTGGTGAGGCCAGTAAAAATAAAATCAAAGCCATATAGTCACTATGTTGAGAAACACCTAAGCCTGTATAAAACCAAGTTTGCCCAATTAACCAACCCAATAAAGCTAAACCTAAAAAGCTTACAAAAAACAATAACGCAATGCGTTTGATAACGTGATGATGCTTGAAATGACCTAACTCATGGGCTAACACGGCTTCAATCTCGTCCGCATTTAATCTTTCAAGTAGGGTATCAAAAAATACTACGCGTTTAGAAGCGCCAAAACCAGTAAAGTAAGCATTACCATGACTACTGCGCGATGAACCATCCATCACAAATAGACCTTGAGATTTAAAGCCGCACTTGGTTAACAATGCTTCGATACGTTGCTTTAAAACTTCATCTTTTAGGGGGGCAAATTTATTGAACAACGGGGCAATAAAAGTAGGATAAACCGCCAACATAATTAAATTAAAAGCACTCCAAGTAAGCCACAGATAAAGCCACCAATATTCGCCTGCCTCTTGCATTAACCACAAAGCTGCAAATAGAATCGGTGCGCCTAAGGCAATACCCACAAGGCTGTGTTTAACCAGGTCGGAGAAGAACATCGCCGGTGTCATTTTGTTAAAACCAAATTTTTCATCTATCGCGAAAGTTTTGTAGTATTCAAATGGTAGTTCAATGAAGCTGCTGACTAACAGTGCGCTACAAATGACCAGGGCACCCCGAATTATTTCTTGCGTGACTAATAGATTACGCCAAATATCATCGATAAATTGTAGGCCGCCACCAAGCGTTAAGGCTAAAAGTAATACGGCTTGGGCTAGGACTTCTAAGATGGTTAGTTTAGTTTTAGCCGACGAGTAATCAGCCGCTTTTTGATGGGCATCAAGCGCGATACTTTCCTTAAATGCTGAAGGCACTTCCTTACGG
>JBEDKX010000134.1:0-3787 GCA_041171965.1 Pseudomonadota bacterium
GTATGGTTAGTTGCCATGGGTCTGCTGACAATTATTTACGGCTGGCACGCAACATTTACCCAGATGGGCTGGTTTTTCACTAAGGCCGCATTAATGACATTTGGTGGTGCTTATGCGGTATTGCCTTATGTGTATCAAGGCGCGGTGGGGCATTATCACTGGTTAAGCGCTACGCAAATGATAGATGGATTGGCTTTGGGTGAAACTACACCAGGTCCGCTGATTATGATTGTAGCGTTTGTTGGCTTTGTTGGTGGCTGGACGCATCAGGTATTTGGTTCAGAAAGTCTTTTATTATCTGGTGTAGTCGCGGCTAGTATCGTGACGTTTTTTACGTTTCTACCTTCGTTTGTGTTCATTTTTATGGGTGGGCCTTTTATTGAAAGCACGCAGGGTAATTTGAAATTTACTGGGCCATTAACTGCCATTACAGCAGCTGTGGTTGGGGTAATTTTGAGTTTAGCGCTGTTTTTTGCTGCGCATATTTTTATGCCGAATACCGCTGTTTTGCCTAATTTTGTAGTGTCACATTTTGTGTTTTATCAGGTTGATTGGTGGTCGGTAAGTCTAGCTGTGGTCGGGTTTTTAGCACTTTTTAAATTCAAACTAAGCATTATTAAACTGATTTTTATTTTTGCTATGATAGGTTTTTTGTTGAACTTCATTCATTAGATTAAGCTTATTCAAGTTTAATTCGTCGCTATAAATTCGAACTATTAACAAGGTAATGAGTCATTAAAAGGTATTTAACTTATTATTTCTAGCGAGCAAATATGAAAAAAATTCTCTTATCAGTTTTGTTATTGGGGGCGACACAGATGGCAAATGCGGCTTGTTCTGAACTCTACAATCACCAATTTACTACTTTACAGGGTGAAAAAATTAATCTGTGCGATTATCAGGACAAACCAATATTAGTGGTGAATACAGCCAGTAAATGTGGTTTTACGCCTCAGTTTGATGCGCTTGAAGGTTTGTATAGCAAATATAAAGCCAATGGTTTGTTAGTGATTGGTTTTCCATCCAACGACTTTAGGCAGGAGCCAGGTAGCGATAAGCAAATTGGCGACTTTTGCAAATTAACCTATGCCGTTAAGTTTCCGATGATGACTAAAAGTTCAGTGACTGGTGATTCAGCTAATCCATTTTACAAACAGTTGACGGCTAAAACTGGTCTAGCACCTTCATGGAATTTCTTTAAATATGTGATTTTGCCGGGCGGTAAAGATGTATACGCCTATAGTAGCGATGTGAAGCCTGACTCTAACGAGATTTTGGCCAAAATTAAACCTAGTTTGAAATAAGGTTGGCTTAGAGTCAGTTTTGCATAGTAAAAAAGGCGCTAGGTGTGCCTTTTTTTATTGCTAATGCCTTGCAAAAATAATGCTGTGTTGCAATTAAGTCGGCTTGCGAGTTCTTTCCATAATGATGGCAGACAATTCTTCTACTGAACGACTGGTTGAGTCTGCCCAAGTAATACCTGCATTACGCATTAGGTTTTCTGCCGTGATGATTTCTTTTCTACAATTATCTAAAGAAGCATAAAAGCTGCCAGATCTACGCTCGTTACGTACTGCATGTAGGCGTTCTGGCTTGATGGTTAAGCCGAATATTTTATCTAGATGTTTATGCAAAATAGCCGGTAATGCGCCACGCTCAAAGTCTTCTGGAATTAATGGATAATTGGCTGCTTTAATACCAAATTGCATGGCTAAATAAACGCTGGTAGGCGTTTTCCCACAACGAGAAACGCCAATTAAAATCACCTGTGCTTCTTCTAAGCCAGAATTTGTCATGCCATCATCGTGATTCAGCGTGAAATTAATCGCTTCCATGCGGTCGTTGTACTTGGTACCCATGACACTATGCGCAATGCCTGCACCCGTCAGCGGTTTTTGATCTAATTCAAGGCCTAGCGGGTCTATGAAGGTGTTAAATAAGTCAATAAAATAGGCATTGGATTGCTTTAAAGTATTGCGTAATTCCATGTCGCCTAATGACATAATCACAACTGGCCGACCACCATTTTCCTCAGCAGCGTGCAAAATCGAAATCTGTGCGAGCTTGATTTTATCGAGTGTGTCGGTAAATGGCATACGCACTTGGGTAAAGTTTGTGCTTGGAAAATGCTCAAGCAATTTACCCAAGGCGCTGGCAGTAATACCAGTACCGTCGGAGATAAAAAATACGGTACGATTAAGCATAACGCTTAGCCATTATTTCTTAGCTAGACGTTGCCATGTTGCAACCACAGTATCTGGGTTGAGCGACATAGATTGGATGCCTTCTTCAACTAGCCATTCAGCAAAGTCAGGGTGATCTGATGGGCCTTGGCCGCAAATTCCGACATATTTACCTAGGCGATTACACGTGTTAATCGCCATTTTAATCAAGGCTTTAACGGCATCATTACGCTCATCAAAACCATCTGCCAAAATACCAGAGTCTCTATCCATACCTAATGTAAGTTGAGTTAAGTCGTTAGAGCCAATTGAGTAACCGTCAAAGTAAGCCAAGAACTGTTCTGCTAATAAAGCGTTAGATGGAATTTCGCACATCATAATAAGACGTAAGCCATTTTCACCACGTTTAAGACCATTAGCCGCCATGATTTCTGTCACGGCTTTTGCTTCAGCTAAAGTACGCACAAAAGGAATCATCAACTCTACGTTAGTTAAACCCATTTCATCGCGTACTTTTTTCATGGCAGTACACTCCATGGCAAAGCATTCTTTAAAGTCTTCAGCCATGTAACGCGCAGCGCCACGGAAGCCTATCATTGGGTTTTCTTCATCTGGCTCATAAATCTCACCGCCAACCAGTTTTTTGTACTCGTTAGATTTAAAATCAGAAGTACGGACAATCACCGGTTTTGGATAAAACGCAGCGGCAATGGTAGCAACGCCTTCGGCTACTTTGTCGATGTAAAATTGTTTAGGTGAAGCATAACCGCGTGAGCGATTTTTGATGGTGGTTTTGATCGCGGTAGGCATTGCATCAAAATTTAAAATTGCTTTGGGATGAATGCCAACCATATTGTTAATGACAAATTCCAAGCGCGCTAAACCTACGCCATCATTCGGTGTTTTTGCAAAACCAAAGGCCATGTCAGGATTGCCAACGTTCATCATGATTTTACATGGCGCTGGCGGTAGCGTTGAAGTAGCTTGTGTACTGATTTCAAAGTCAAGTGCGCCGTGATAAACAAAGCCAGACTCGCCCTCTGCACAAGAAACCGTAACGATTTCACCTTCGCGTAAAATATCCGTTGCGTTTACAGAGCCAACAATTGCAGGAATGCCAAGTTCACGGGCAATAATCGCCGCATGACAAGTACGTCCGCCACGGTTAGTCACTAAAGCACTTGCACGTTTCATGACTGGCTCCCAATTAGGGTCTGTCATGTCGGCTACTAAAACATCACCAGGTTGTACCAAATGCATGTCAGCAGGATCAAGCACAATACGCACTGGGCCTACACCGACTTTTTGCGTAACCGCACGACCAACCACGAGTGGAATCGCTTTGTGTTTATTGAGTTTAAAAGTCTCAGTAATGTTGTTTAAAGATTCTTGAGATTTAACGGTTTCTGGACGTGCTTGCAAGATGTAAAGCTTGTTATCAATACCGTTTTTGCCCCACTCAATATCCATTGGGCAGCCGTAATGCGCCTCAATAGTCATGGCGTAACGAGCAAGCTCTAATACATCTTCATTTGAAAGTGAATAACGGTCGCTGTCAGCGGCATCTACATCAATCGTATTAGTACTTTTGCCAGCTTGTGTTG
>JBEDKX010000135.1:0-3782 GCA_041171965.1 Pseudomonadota bacterium
ATAATAAGCTAGCGCAGGCTGGCAAAGCCGCGACTTTGTAGCCGATAGCGAGCAAGCTAGCCGGCTTTCTGTTAAGCTTTCATCTTTAAAATTAGTAAAATATCATCATGGCTCAATATGTAATGTCTATGCTCCGCGTGAGCAAAATTGTTCCTCCTAAAAAGACCATTATTAAAGATATTTCCTTATCTTTTTTCCCGGGTGCAAAAATTGGTTTGCTGGGTTTGAACGGTTCAGGTAAGTCTACCGTGCTGCGCATTATGGCGGGTGTAGATAAAGAATTTGAAGGGGAAGTACAGTGGCAGCCCAATCTTTCAATCGGTTATTTGCCGCAAGAACCACAGCTAGATCCAGAAAAAACAGTGCGTGAAGAAGTTGAGTCTGGCATGGGTGAAGTCATGCAGGCACAAGCTAATTTGGAGGCTGTTTATGCCGCTTATGCTGAGCCAGATGCAGACTTTGATCAATTAGCCGAGCTACAAGCAAAGTACGAAAATATCATTGCTGCCAGCGGTTCAGATTTAACCACGCAACTAGAAATCGCCGCAGATGCCTTACGCTTACCGCCTTGGGATGCAAAAATCGGCCCGCTCTCTGGCGGTGAAAAACGCCGCGTAGCATTGTGTAAATTACTACTTTCTAAACCAGATATGTTGCTACTAGATGAGCCTACCAACCATTTGGATGCGGAATCTGTGGAGTGGTTAGAGCAATATTTAGTGCGCTTCGCGGGTACCGTTGTGGCGGTTACGCATGATAGATACTTTTTAGATAATGCTGCTGAATGGATTCTAGAGTTAGATCGTGGTCATGGTATTCCTTGGAAAGGCAATTACTCTAGTTGGCTAGAGCAAAAGCAAGCACGTTTAGCCTTAGAAGAATCACAAGAATCGTCTCGTCGTAAAGCCTTGAGCACAGAGTTAGAATGGGTGCGTCAAAATCCTAAAGCACGTCAAGCCAAGAGTAAATCGCGTATTGCGCGCTATGAAGAATTAGCGAGTGCCGAGTACCAAAAACGTAATGAAACGCAGGAGATTTTTATTCCAGCTGGCGAGCGTTTGGGTGACCAAGTCATTGAATTTAACGGCGTGAGCAAAGCCTTTAAAGACCGTTTATTGATAGATAATTTAAGCTTTAGCGTACCAGCTGGTGCGATTGTCGGCATTATCGGGCCAAACGGTGCAGGTAAATCTACACTATTTAAAATGATTACTGGCAAAGAACAGCCAGATAGTGGAGAGGTTAAAATTGGTTCAACGGTAAAAATGGCCTATGTAGACCAAAGCCGTGACGAGCTGACCAGCGATAAAACCGTGTTTGAAGAAATATCTGGCGGTTCGGACATTTTAACGGTCGGTCGTTATGAAACGCCTTCACGTGCCTACATTGGCCGCTTTAACTTTAAGGGTGGCGATCAACAAAAAATTGTTGGCCAACTTTCAGGTGGTGAACGTGGCCGTTTGCACTTGGCTAAAACATTGATTTCTGGTGGTAATGTATTGCTGCTAGATGAACCGTCTAATGACTTGGACGTGGAAACTTTACGCGCACTAGAAGATGCCTTGTTGGAGTTTGCCGGTTGTGTATTGGTAATTTCACATGATAGATGGTTCTTGGATCGTATCGCCACACATATTTTAGCGGCCGAGGGCGATTCGCAATGGACGTTCTTTAATGGTAATTATCAGGAATATGAAGCGGATAAACGTAAACGTTTGGGTGAAGATGGTGCTAAACCTAAGCGTATTCGTTACAAACCAATTACGCGTTAAAACCCTACTCCGTCATTCCGTGCTTTAGCGTATATATTCCACGGTGAAGACCTTTACGGTCTGACACCTAATCTAGTGGCTTATTGTGGTGATATTGCAAAGACACTGGATACCGACTTTCGTCGGTATGGCGATTTGGCGGGGTTACAGCCAATCCCAATCTAAGCGCTTCTTATGAGGCGCTTTTTTCATGGCAAAGTCCCACAAAAATGGTGGAATAAAACGCATGAGTCTTGCCACCCAGCCCATTTGCCAAGGAATCACCACGAAGCGGCGTTTGTGTTCAATCGCATTAATAAACTTCGTAGCAGCCACATCAGCATCCATCAAAAACGGCATTTTATACTGGTTGATATCTGTCATTGGCGTTCGAATATAGCCAGGCGCAATGGTCGTAACGGCAATATTATCTGCAGCCATTTCTACCCGTAAGCTTTCTAAATAGCTGATGGCAGCGGCTTTGCTAGCACTGTATGCGCCGGCGCCGGGTAAGCCGCGAATGCCAGCCACGCTTGCAATACCGACTAATTGAGCGTTTTCACCTTGTTTCGCCGCAGCACGCATAGACGCAATAAATGGTTGAAAAGTGTGTACCAAGCCCAGTACATTAATGTCCATCACGGCCTTAAAGGCAGTGATATCTTCTGCATGTTCGGTTAGCGTGCCACAGCTCACGCCTGCGCAGGCAATCACTACATTTGGTGCGCCATAATGTTGTATAAAATTAGCTGCTGCGTTAGCCATTGCTTGGCTATCACGCACGTCTAGCGGGTAAATGGCGCATTGAATATTGTAACGATTTTGCAGAGTAGATTGTAGTTTTTGCAAGTGCTCACTACGTCTGGCGGCTATGCCAATTAGTGTACTATTGTTGCTATGACGTTTTGCATACTCAAACGCTAGCGCCTCGCCTATGCCACTGGAAGCACCGGTAATAAAAACTTTCATAACGTTAGCCTTGATGGTATTAAGTGTTAATTTAAAAGATATATGGCATAAAAAAACCGCTTTTACCTTTAGATAAAAGCGGTTTAATTATTAAATCAGCGATTGCAAAAACACACAACGATAGATTCTTCGACTACAAATGTTTTGCCATCATACTTTTAGCGCTGTTAGCTACTCTTACTTTTTTGCAGAAGCTGCTTTTGCTTTATCTGCACGCAAATTACCAATAATGTAATCAGCTGTTTTTAGCGCTTCTTCATTGCTGCCAGCCATGGTGCTAGAAGTAATGTATTGGCCGTCAATAATTAAACTAGGTACGCCAGTGGCACCAGAAGCACGGAAAGTTTGTGCCGCGCGGTTTAATTTATTATTCATAGAAAATGATTTAAAGGCATCCTCAATTTTTTGTTTGTCTAAACCACTTTTTTTAGTCATCCAATCAATCGCGGCCACTTCATCGGTCGGATTAAGTGATTTTTCTTTATGAATAGCATCAAACAACGGCGTATGTAATTTCGCTGACAATTTTAAATCTTCCATAGCATAAAACGCTTTTGCCATTGGCGCCCAAGCCGGTTGCGGTAAGCCAGGCATGCGTTTAAATACTACGTCAGCTGGTAACTTTTTGACCCAAGCGTCAAGAATAGGATCCATGTGATAACAGTGAATGCAGCCATACCAAAATATTTCAGTGACTTCAATTTTTTTGGGGGTATCGGTAGGAATAATCTGTGCTGTTTTATCGAAATCTTTGCCCATTTGAGGCTCGGCCAACACACTAAATGAGGCTAATAATATTAAGCTGCTTAATAAATTTTTCACTGACAACATTTTCATTTTTAATGGTCCTTTTAATTTTTTTAAACTTTTCTTTTAACTTCGCCGCTGTTTTAGCGCGTACTAATTATGACTATCACGTAATAAAAACGCATGGCGATTAGTTTGGCTGACAATCATGCGTTAAATTACAGCGAGTAATACTACGATAGACCGTCACAAATCTTATTGGTTTTCGTTATTCACTTTTATTAAATCGGCTTTAAAGCCATTTTTTAATAAATC
>JBEDKX010000136.1:0-2360 GCA_041171965.1 Pseudomonadota bacterium
CGGCAATGCGGCGCTCGGCGGATTCGTTTAGTACTTCACGCATACAATCTTCTAGTATTGTGTATTCAATCCAAGAATCGGCTTTTGAAACACCGATACGGTCAGTGAATAACTTAAAGCCCTCTGCCACATAACCACGGCGACGCGCGCCAGCTAGCGTAGGTAATCGCGGGTCATCCCAGCCGCTTACATGTTTATCTTCAACCAAATCTATCCATTTACGTTTTGATAGCACGACATAAGTGAGGTTTAAGCGGGCAAACTCATATTGTTTTGGAAGTGGGTGCGCCAACATGCCAGCTTCGGCCAAACGGCCTAATAGCCAATCATAAAACGGCCGTTGATCTTCAAACTCTAGCGTACAAATTGAATGGGTAATTTGCTCCAGCGCATCTTCAATCGGGTGGGCGAATGTGTACATTGGGTAAATGCACCATTTATCACCAGTATTATGGTGATGCGCGCGCTTAATGCGGTAAATAGCCGGGTCACGCAAATTGATATTAGGTGAAGCCATATCGATTTTACTGCGTAGAATCAAGCTACCATCGGCATGTTTGCCGTCGCGCATTTCACGAAATAAGCTTAAATTCTCTGCCACAGTACGATCACGCCAAGGTGAATTTTTACCAGCCTCAGTTAAAGTGCCGCGCATGATACGCATTTCTTCAGCGGTTTGGCTATCGACGTAAGCATGACCATTTTCGATTAAGCTTTCAGCCGCACGGTACATTAAATCAAAATAGTTACTGGCAAAATACATGCTGTTTTGATTGTGTTCTGGGCCAACATTCTCCCAGCTAAATCCTAGCCATTTAACCGCATCACTGATGCTATCAACGTATTCTTGGCTTTCTTTTTCTGGATTAGTATCATCAAATCTAAAGTGGCAAACACCAGCATAATCACGCGCTAGGCCAAAGTTTAAGAAAATACTTTTGGCATGGCCAATATGCAGATAACCGTTTGGTTCTGGCGGAAAACGTGTGCGGATTTTGGCAGGGTCTGGCTGACCAGCGGCATGATGCGCGGCATCGCCAGGTGTGCCAGCCCATTTACGCGTGCTGTACACACCTTGCTCAATATCTTTTTCAACAATCGCCCGGATAAAATTAGAACCGAGTGGAATAGGTGTTTTTTCTGCTGACATAATTTGTGAGGTTTTAACTTAATCAATGTTAATAATAACGCTTATTTTACACGCTTGAGGCCAAACACTTCTACACAACTGCGTTGATAGATGCGGATATCCTTTGATTTGATTGTCTACGATGAGATTTAGCTGCCTGTGCTAAAATTCTTATCCATATGAACGCACATACTTTTCCTATTTTAAGACTGCTCAGCGATGGTAAGTTCCATTCTGGCCAAACGATAGCCCAGCAATTAAATGTCAGTCGCGCCACGGTTTGGAACGCCATAAAACAAGCTGAAATATTAGGCATCAATATTTTTTCAGTCCGTGGGCGCGGCTATAAACTAGCACAAGCAGTGACATTATTAGACCAACAAGCTATTTTGCATGCGATTGGCGAGCAGGCTACCTTGCTAGAAGTGGAAGTTCATGATCATTTAGAATCGACCAATACGTATCTAATGAAAAAAATAAGTATTGCTCATGCGCAAGCTACTTGTGTTGCAGCCAACTTACAAACCAATGGCCGCGGCAGGCGTGGTCGCACTTGGCAAGCAGGCTTAGGCGCGAGTTTAACCTTCTCCTTATTATGGCGTTTTCAATGCGGCGCTTCGGCATTATCTGGCTTAAGTTTGGCTGTGGGGGTTGCGTTGGTGCGAGCGTTACATAGCTTTGGCATTAACCAAGCACAACTGAAATGGCCCAATGATGTGTTGATCGGTCGCGAAAAATTAGCTGGCATCTTAATTGAACTGCAAGGCGATATGGAAGGCCCCAGCGCCGCAGTTATTGGTATTGGTGTTAACTTAAACTTGCCAGAAAGTATCAAACAGCAGATTGATCAACCCGCAACAGATTTAGCCAGCGCTTCTCAACAAACAATTAACCCCAATGAATTGCTTGGCGTTTTACTTAAAAATTTAACCGAAGTGCTGAGCAACTTTGAGCGACATGGTTTTGCACAATTACGCGATGAATGGACCAAACATCACGCCTACCATCAGCAAGCTGTAAAAATGCTGCATCCTGATGGGCGTGAATCCGTAGGTACCGTGGTAGACGTGGCGGAAGACGGCATATTATTAGTAAAAACAGCACAAGGTGAACAACGCTTTTTATCGGGTGAGATTAGTTTGCGCGGAGTTTAAAGCACGCAAACTAGTGTTGAACTTAGTAATTTACAGTTAACCCAACATTGATAGAACGGCCCATGCCTGGCAGTGCG
>JBEDKX010000136.1:2397-6172 GCA_041171965.1 Pseudomonadota bacterium
GCACCATTCGCCTTCCAAGTAGAGTAGTCGACACCGCCAAGAGGCAATTGATAATATTTATCAAACAGGTTATTGGCCGCCAAATCAAGTCGTGCATTTTTAAACTGATAGCTAGTGCGAAAATTTAGCAAACCGTAACCCGCTGTTTTTGGTTCTAAGCGGCTGTTATCGACTAAGCTTTTATTACTCACCATCTGAACTTCAAGCGCATTAGTCCAAGCACCTTTGTTTTGCTCTACTGCAAGACGTACATTAAGCGGCATGATATGGTACAAATCTTCTCCATTACCAACGCGCTCGCCGCGAGTCCAAGCTAAATTACTTTTAAAAGCCCCTTGTCCATAATCACTATTGTTCCAAAGTGTGGTTTTAGCCGTTGCTTCTAAACCGTAAATTTGGGCATCTTGATTAACGAATTGGAGTAATGGACGTGAACCCATCATCATCATCATGCCAATTTTAGATGCGCCAATATAATCATGAATATAAGAATAGTGTGGGGTTAATGTAACCTTCCAGTCTTGCTTAGCTGCATCATGCCAATCAAAAGTGGCACTCAAGGTGTTGGCTGTTTCTGGTTTCAGATTAATATCACCAACATAGCCATTAACATCGCCAAACCATCCTATCATCGCCATTGCCATATCACCACGACCCCAGGTATAACGTTCATACAGACTAGGTGAACGTGTTTTACGCGCGTAACCAAACTCTATGTTATTGGTGTTGCTTGCTTCATATTTGGCAGTCGCAGTTAAATCAATATGATTATCACTTTGTGATCTATCACTGGCATTAAATGCACTTGCCGCAGCAGTGTCAGCAGCATTCATCATCATACCCATCATGCCTACGCCGCCGTAAGACTGAACATTACCAGTATTCATCCGAACATAATCATTACGCACACCTAGCAAAGTACTCCACTTTGGATTCCATTTTGATTCAAGCTCAGCAAAAATGCCAAAGCGGTCGCGCTGGCCATTAATAATGTTGTTGAAGGTGTTTGGCCCCATCATTGCACTGCCAGCCACTGGTGGCCAATAATCGTTAAGTGTTTGGCGCTGATAATCGTTGCCCAAGCGTACTAAATGCGCTTGCGTTAGCGGGATATCAAGTTTGATGTTGTAACCATAATCCTTACCATCGGTTAGCATAGGCATGGCGCCCGGCTTTTCTGGAGAAAAGAAACCCATCTCATGTTTAATCTGCTGCCAGAAAATGTTTGCATCCAGCTTACCCCAATTAAAATCTTGCACATAATTAGCAGTAATAGCATCAGAACTATTGCCAACCATGTCCATGCGTTGGTTAGGAAAACCCTGATATAGAATATCCTGATGCTTGATACGGAATGTAAGTTGCTGAGCATCACCTTTAAGAGCAAGTACTATATTTTGGTAGCGTCGGTCAAACTGCGTCGAGTTCACTCGATTGCCATTGCCATCTACGTATGATTGCGCACGATCAACGCCACCAGAGAATCCAATGCTTAAATTTTGACTGGCTGCACTGGCTTTAATGTCTGCACTAAGTCCGTTATTAACACTACGAAAGAATGTAGAGGCGCTGGCTTCAACCAATAAGTGCTCTGAGTCGGGCGCAAAATTTATTGCAGGCGATTTTACATTGATAGTACCGGCAATGCTGTCACCGCCCATGCTGACTGGTGTAATTCCCGCCATAATATCAATACGTCCAACACTGCTAGGTGAAATGTAGGATAAAGCTGGGTTCATATGATTGCCGCATGCAGAGGTAATGCTTGCACCATCTAAGATAAATTTAATACGGTCATCATTCAATCCGCGTATAGCAGGCAAAGCTGATAGTCCGCCAGCTTGATATAAATTAATGCTAGGATGCTTAGCAAGTAATTCTGCGGTATCCGCAGAATTGATAGAGGTCTTACTATATTCAGTTAACCTTTCTGCACGCACCTCCACAGATGGTAATTCCAAATTTTCTGCCGAAAAAATAATTGGTGAAAAACCTAGTAAAGTCGGTGCTAAAATACTTGGTATTAAAATGCTAACCGAAATAGAACGTTTTTTAAGTTTGGAGTGTTGCATCTGACATGCCCTGTTGATTAATTTTCAGGGCATATTGTAGTATCTAATATCAATCATGAAAATGTGACAAATTGTCGCACATAAGACAATAGACAAATTGTCGCAAATTAAGACAATAGACAAATTGTCGCAAATAAGACAATAGACAAATATGCTACTAACCATAGATGCTGGCAATACCAGAACAAAATGGGCTGTGTTTAATCAAGCCGGTGAAATTGTAAATAATGGTGCTTGTGACAATAGTGCATTATCTAACGCTGATTTCTCCGCCTTGATATTTGAACGGGTCAGCATTTCTAATGTTGCTGGCGAGCAACATACAAATATACTCACCAAGAAACTAGCACCATACAATGCAACTATCAGCTGGATAAAATCCACTACACAAGCAGTTGGTGTGATAAACCATTATGCTCAAGCAACCACTTTAGGCTCAGACCGATGGGCGGCGCTCATCGCGGCATGGCATTTCAAACAAGCGCCTTGTGTGGTGGTAAATGCCGGCACCGCGGTGACAATTGATGCTTTAAGCGTGACCCTAGTCAACAACAAAAACCAAGCTAACTTTATCGGTGGATTGATTTTACCGGGTTTGAATTTAATGCAACAAAGCTTAGGTCTTGCAACGGCACAACTGCCGAAATTGAATTTAGTGCAAAATCTAACAGAAAACTATACTACAAATATTTTTGCAAAAAACACCACAGACGCCATACATTCTGGAGCTCTACATGCGGTTGTAGGAGCCATTACACTGATGTGGCATGAATTAAAATTACAATGTAAGCAAGAACCGTTTATTGTGATTGGAGGCGGTAATGCGTCTGTTATTAATCAACTATTAACAAAAGAAAACGCTACTTTACAATTGATTCCGCAAACGGTAATCGCAGAAAATTTGGTGTTGCAGGGTTTGTACTTACTCGATAAATTTATGCAAAGTGATACACAATGAAAAGGTTAATTTGGTTGTTATTAATCATTAACGTAGTCTTGTTTGCTTATTTTAATTTGGACTACGTTTCACCTAATAAGCCAGTAGTTAAATTGCCTGAATTAAACTCTGAAAAGATCAGCCTATTAACACAACAGCAATTAGACTTATTGCCTAAAAAAGCAGGCGTCATGCCTGAGACTATAACAATGGTAGCCATCACTCCGTCGTGTTATGAATGGGGTGTATTTGAAGATGAAAAACTAGCCATTAAATTAATGGATGAACTTAAAGCCAAAGGTGTAAGTGATGTGGTTAAAACCTTGCGTGACCAAGAAAAAGGCCGTTTTAATCTGCTATTTAAGCAATTGCAAGAGCCGCAAGTCGCTGAGATTAAAAAACTAAAATCAGAGTTTCCTGAGGCAGATTTGAAACAAGTGACTTGCAACTAAGTCAGCTTAATAGACCAAACTGTTAAGGAAACAACTTACCTGGATTCAGGATATTACTCGGATCAAAAGTAAGTTTTACCGCACGCATTAAATTCATGGTGGTTTCATCAATCTCGCGTGAGATAAATGGTCGCTTAGCCATGCCTACGCCATGCTCGCCAGATAACGTGCCCTGCAGCGACAACACTAAACTAAACACTTCGTCCAAACACGCATAAGCGCGGGTCATTTCATCTGAATTTTCTGGGTTAACCAATAAATTCACATGAATATTACCGTTACCAGCATGGCCAAAATTCACGTTGGATATTTGG
>JBEDKX010000137.1:0-3768 GCA_041171965.1 Pseudomonadota bacterium
TCTTTAAACATATGATGTTTTTTGAGTAAAGCGTAGCGTTTGCGCAAAAATTCCACGTCGGCTTCACCCCAAACAAAACTTAAATGCGGCGTGGCATTAATAAAGCTTTTTGGTGAAGGCAGTATCTTTTGTTCCACCAAATAGGACCAAAATTGTAGTGACGTTTCAAACGATGCGTTAATCGCCAAAGCGCGATTAATCTCAATGCTACCATCGGCATTTTCCGGGGTGTAATTCAGTTCACAATAGCCGGCATGGCCTGTGCCAGCGTTATTCCAAGCGTCGGTGCTTTCGGCCGCAATCATAGGTAAACGTTCTACCATCATCATACTTAATGAACTGTCTAATTCAGATAATAGTGAAGCTAGCGTAGCGCTCATTACGCCACTGCCTACTAATAGCACGTCAACTTTTGTGTCGATTGTTTTTTCGATTGTCATTAATTTTGTAAGTTTTACGATAGATTCTAGTCAATAAAAAAGCCTGTTATCGGCAGGCTCTTGTTTCATTATGTGTTTTTAGTAATTTATTGAATTAATATAATTACCTAAGCGAATAAAATTTTACAGTAAATAGCGTAGTTTCGGGGAATAATAATGACACGCACGCGCCTAAATAACCTAAAAAATCGTGAGGCGAAATAACTGCCGATATTGCCTGGTAAGCATTATTGCTGGCTTGAAACGGTAAACATTTTTTTGATGTCAGCTTCCAAGCTCATTCTTATGCCAATTTGCCCGCAGACCAAGTCACATAGTTCATATACGCTTTGATCTGCAATGCTGTAATAGACGTTTGTGCCGCGTGATTCTCTTTTTACTAATCCATGCTGAGCCAACATAGATAAATGTTTGGACACATTTGCCTGTGTGCCACCGGATATTTCTGTTAATTGACTGACGTTTTTCTCACCATCCTGAAGTGCATTTAGCACTTTCAGTCGCATAGGCTCAGCCAGCGCTTTAAAGTATTTTGCTACATATTCAAGTGCTCTGTCATCAAGTTTACTCATTAAGTTTTTCCGTACATGGGCTAATCATAGAATAATTATACACAAAATTTAAATATTGACTATATAACTATACGGTAATATTATGCATCTATAATTATTTTTGACGTCATCACCATGACCAAAAGGAAACTAGCTTGATCACATCACGCAAATGGGTATTCGCTTTGTTAATAGGTTTGTCTAATATGGCTGGCGCGGCTGCCTTATCTACGGCAGCGGTAACGAAATCCAATGATCAACAAGTATTCACAGCAGAAGGTGTGGTCGAGGCGATTAAGAGCAGCGTTATCGCACCGCAGGTTTCTGGCAGTATTACTCTTTTAGCTGTAAAAGTGGGTGATCACGTTAAAGCTGGGCAATTATTGGCACGTATTGATACGCGCATGGCAAGCCAACAAGCCATGACCAATCATGCGCAAGTAGCCGCAGCACAAGCACAATTATCTGCCGCGCGTAGTGAATATGAGCGTAAGCATCGCTTGTTTGAAAAACAATATATTAGCCAAGCGGCATTAGAGCGCTCAGAGTCTGAGTTCAAAACCGCTGAGGCGCAAGCTAAAGCGCAACTTGCTCAAACGGGCATGGCTGGTGTGCAAACCAGCTTGCATACTATTAATGCGCCTTATGCAGGGGTTATTGCTGGAGTAATGGCTGAGATGGGTGATATGGCAATGCCAGGCAAGCCGCTATTCGCAGTATATGAGCCTACTGGATATAGATTAGTGGTTAATGTACCGCAAAGTAAAATTGCTTATTTGAAGCATGGCGCTGCTATTAGTGTGCTGATTCCAGCCGCAAAAGAAAATGAGCGTAGCTTAATGACTACGCAGCTTACGATTTTTCCAACAGCAGACCCAATAAGCAATATGGTCATGCTGAGATTAACACTTCCTCTGAAATTAACTAGCGTTGCACCAGGGATGTTTGCACGAGCGATGTTGCCAGTTGAAGGTCTGAAAGGACAGGCGCAAATTTACATTCCAGCTAAAGCGGTTATTAAGCGTAGCGAGTTGATGGCGGTATATGTCGTAGATAAGCAAGGCAATCCACATTTAAGACAAGTCCGGCTGGGCCGAAAAGTTGGCGATAATATAGAAGTATTTGCTGGTTTGCTGGCCGGTGAAATAGTCGCGCTAGATCCAATTGCTGCCGCAAACTTTAAGTAGAGATGTCCTTAATGCTCAATAACAATCAAGAACAATCAGTCAAGCCCAAATTAGGCGTTTCTGGGCGCATCGCCAGCTATTTTCAATCGGCACAAATTACGCCTTTAATTGCGCTGGTCGCATTATTACTTGGTCTTTTTGCCGTATTGGTGACACCACGTGAAGAAGAGCCACAGATTAACGTGACGATGGCAAACGTGATGATTCCGTTTCCTGGCGCATCTGCCAAAAATGTCGAGCAGATGGTAGCGGTACCTGCCGAGCAGGTGTTATCGCAAATTGCCGATATTGAGCATGTTACTTCAGTTTCGCGACCCGGCATGGCGGTAATTACCGTGCAGTTTCAGGTCGGCGTACCTCGTACTGAAGCTTTAGTGCGGCTTTACAACACCATACAATCTAATCAGGATTGGTTACCAAAAAACTTGGGCGTAGGTGAGCCTATTATCAAGCCCAAAGGGATTGATGATGTCCCAATTTTAACTGCCACCTTATACAGCAAAGATAATGAGCAAGGTGCATATGAGCTTGAACGCGTAGCGCATGCGCTAGAAGCTGAAATTAAACATGTAAAGGGTACGCGTGAGGTTGTTACCCTGGGTGGCCCAGGTCGTGCGGTTAATATTGATATAGACCCAGTACGTATGGCTGCGGCTAATATCACGATTGCAGATATGCGGCGTGCGTTGCAATCAGCGAATCTTGGCGCACCTTTGGGCGAAGTGATTAATGGCAATCAATCGATCGCGGTTGAAGTCGGCCGATATTTCACTGATGCAAAAGATATTGCTGATTTAGTGGTTGGTTTACACGCTGGGCGCCCAGTGTATTTAAGTGAAGTCGCTGAAATTAATGATGGCCCACCACCAGCAGAGCGTTACGTTTGGTACGGCGAAGGCAGCCATAATGCTGCTAAAGACGCTATTACAAAAGATACTGATACTAATAATACGCACGAATATCCAGCGGTTAATATTAGCGTTACCAAGAAGCCCGGACAAAACGCCGTGGCGGTAGCTGATGCGGTTATCAAACAAATAGACAGCTTAAAAAACGTGCTGATTCCAGCCAATATCGAAGTAAAAATAACCAGAAACTATGGTGAAACCGCTAACGATAAAGCCAAAAAACTTATACAAAAATTGATATTTGCCACTTCTGCAGTGGTGCTATTAGTGTTTGTTGCGCTAGGTAAACGTGAGGCCGCCATCGTTGGCACAGCGGTCGTTTTGACCTTAATGGCCACTTTATTTGCCTCATGGGCTTGGGGCTTTACGTTAAATCGGGTTTCATTATTTGCGCTAATTTTCTCCATCGGAATTCTGGTCGATGATGCCATTGTGGTGGTCGAAAACATTCATCGTCATATGAAACTAAAGCCAACCGCCAGTCTTACGGATATTATTCCGACAGCGGTGGATGAAGTGGGTGGCCCGACTATTTTAGCTACACTGGCGGTGATCGCCGCATTATTGCCGATGGCTTTTGTCAGCGGTTTAATGGGGCCATATATGAGCCCAATTCCTATTAATGCCAGTATGGGCATGCTGATTTCATTTTCAGTGTCAATCGCCATGGGCGGCTGGCTGG
>JBEDKX010000138.1:0-3718 GCA_041171965.1 Pseudomonadota bacterium
TTAGGTGGCGTAAGTCACTAGATCCCGACCTTCGTCGGGATGACGGGGTTGATACTGTATGCGTTGTTCGGAAGAAGTTGCATTAGCCAAAATTTAATATAAACCCTCAATTATCGTCATTCCGACGAAAGTCGGAATCCAGTGGCTAGCTTGAAATGCAGCCGCCAATAATGATAGCGGATTTGTGTGTCATAAGTCATTCCGACGAAAGTCGGAATCCAGTGGCTAGCTTGAAATGCCTGCACTAATAAAGATAGCAGATTTAGGTGTCATAAGTCACTAGATCCCGACTTTCGTCGGGATGACGGGTTAATTTTAGACTTTTTCACGAAGCTGAATTGACTTAAATTTAATGCAAAAACCTCAATTATCGTCATCCTCGCGTAGGCGGGGATCCAGTTAAGTAGCCGATTGAAATGGATTCCCGCCTGCTCGGGAATGACGAGTTTGTGAGTTTTCAAAGTCAATTTAGCTTCATGAAAATGTCTTAATATAGTATTTCTAGCATTATTTTTGAATTGTTCTGGTATCGTTTAGAAAATTTCCAAATAGCATTTCACGCTTTTTGCCGAAGCCGACTTTTTTATTAACAGCAAAGCCTGCGGCGATCAAACCTCTGCGGACTGCTCCGGCACTGGTGAATGTGGCAAAAGTTGTGTTTTGATTAGATAACTTCGCCATTTGTTCAAATAACGCAGATTGCCACATTTCAGGATTTTTAGCGGGTGAAAAGCCATCTAAAAACCACGCGTCTACTGCGGCGATGCTCGAACTTTTGAGGCTAAATTTTTCTAAGTTAATTGTTTTTAAACAGTCTGTTGCATCACCAATTAAAAGCGTTAGTTGAATACGATTATCAAAAAGCGTGACGGATTTAAATTGATTAAAATCCTGCATTTTATTTAATGACGGCTCTTTATTTATTGGCGCTACTTTATTTAATGTCAGCGCTTTATTTAATAGCTCTGTCGGTAAAAGATTTTCATATGCAGCTAAAAATGGCTTACTGAATTCTTGCAGTTCTGGCCATAACTGCAAGGCGCATGTAAGGTCAGCAATATTGACTGGATATTTTTCTAGGCTAATAAAGTGTAAAACAGCCTCTTGAGGCGCGGTTTCTAGCCAAAGTTTTGCTGCGCATAAAAAGTTTAAGCCGGTACCAAAGCCAGTTTCAGCGATAGTGAACGAATTTTCTTTTAAATTTTTCCAACGTGCGCTTAATTGGTTGCCTTGTAGAAATACATATTCAGTTTCAAGTAGGCCGTTGTCGCTAGAAAAATACACATCCTGAAAGGCGCTAGCGTAGGGTTGGCCTTGATTCCATTCTACATGGCTCCATTCCACGTAGCCTCGACTAGAGCTAACTTTGTCAGTAATCAGCATCCACTGCGATCTTAAACACAATTTTATGTATATTCTGCGAGCCAACTAAGGGCGCATGTGCATCTTCTGGAAAAAAGATGCAATAGGCATTCGCCGGTGTGGCGATCCAAGCGTCTGGTGCATCATAAAAGAATTGAATATCTGCGCTGGCATTGTAATCGTCAACCGCTAGCAGGCAATCTGCCCGCGGTTTCCAGCCCATTGTATCCACGCCAGATAACACCAATTGAATATCAATATATTTTCGATGACATTCTAGTTGAGCATCTGACTTTGAACGGCCCGGTACGCGTTCTACAATGCCAAATAAATCTTGACCTAAAATGGCATGCCGGCCATTCGCTAATGCTAATAAGTCTGTTTTGCTAATGTAGTCAAATACCGTTGCAAACCTTGGATGCACGCCTGCATAGCGCTCCATGTTTGCAATCGTATCTAATATCATGGCAGATTATTTCCACACTTTGCGATAAGCGGCCAATAGTTGTTGGTGCATTTTACTGCCTTCCATATTGGCACCTAAATGACACAGGCCAAAATACTGATCGGTTTGATCGATTAGTCGCTGCGCTTGCTGCAAGCTTGCAGCGCCATACATTAATTCCAGATTAGCCGTATAAAGCGCCGTGTTTGACTGCGCTAGCTCTTCTTTAATTTGCACTAGGTTCGCAACGCAGCGATAAACTTTAGCGCGTTCAGCGTTCAGTTCGTTAAATTGAGCAATCCAAGCGCAGCCGTCTAAAATTTCATCGGTGCTACCGCAGGCCAATGCTGCCAGTGTTTTAAGTTCGCCTACACGTAAATCTACCCAGGTGGTATTAGCGTCTGCGCATAAACCGATTAGCGTTGTTACTGGCAGTTCGTCAGCCAACTCAAGGTCTAGCAACGTTTCTAATAATTCGGCAGATTCTTCCTGATTAAGGGTTGGCAGCTTGATTGCGAAAGGGCGCACCAAATTACCCACCGTGTTGTTTTCCCACTGCAATTCTTCTACCGGGTAAATTTCAGAAATACCGGGTACAAAAATACGGCAGGCATAAACGCCTAAATGGGTAAAGTCAGCGATATACATATCGTGGCCGCTGCCGTGTATGGTGTTCACGCACCAGTCGTAATCTTCTTGCGTGGTAGTGCCAAAGTTCCAGTCTACAAAGTCATAATCTGGCGTGCTACGTAAAAAGTCCCAGCTAATCACGCCGCTAGAATCCACAAAATGAATTTCCAGGTTTTGTGAATCGGCGATTTCTTCCATATCAAAACCCGGTGCTACGAAGTTTTTCAGGTTATCAATCGCACGGCCTTGCAATAATTCTGTTAAAGCGCGCTCTAAAGCCACTTCAAAGCGTGGGTGTGCGCCAAAGCTAGCAAAGCAACCTTGGTCTTCTGGGTGTAATAAGGTGACGTTCATCACTGGATATTGGCCGCCTAATGAGGCGTCTTTGACTAAAATTCCGTAACCGGCATCGCGCAACCCTTTAATGCCTGCGGCAATGCGCGGGAAGCGATTGATCACAGCTTCAGGCACATCCGGCAGACAAATACCTTCACGAATAATTTTAAATTTGATGTCGCGCTCAAAAATCTCTGCCAATGCCTGCGTGCGTGCTTCCATCATGGTGTTGCCGGCAGACATACCGTTGCTGACATATAAATTACCGATTAGATTGACTGGAAATAATACAGTTTTGTCATCGCGTAAACGCGTGTAAGGAATCGCGCAAATGCCACGTTCAGCATTGCCTGAGTTTAAATCGATCAGTTGACTGGCAATTGCACCGCCTTCTGGGTTATAGAATTTTTGCAATTCAGGCGTGAGCAGTTCTTTTGGCCATTTATCACCCTTTAGCTTGAACCATTGCTCATTTGGGTAATGCACAAACGCTTCATTTGCAATAGTTTCACCCAAGTAAAAATGCGTCCAAAAGTAATTGGTACTCAAACGCTCAAAATATTCACCCAGTGCGCTAGCGCGAGCGGCTAATTGTGATGCGCCTTTGCCGTTGGTAAACAAGCGCGTGCAATCTTTATCAATCACATGTACAGACCAAATACCTTCAATTTCATTCAGCCAAGACTTTTCTTCTACATGAATACCAAGCGCTTCCAGCTTGCCTTGCAGCGTAGCGATAGAGGATTCTAACGAGGCATCTTTGCTCGGTATAAATGTATCGATTAGCCCAGTTTTAGGCGCAATAAAAGTTTCTGTGCTGCTAGTTTTTGTTTGCATGTGAGTTTTATGGGAAAAGCATTAATTGGAAAGTATTACAGAATATCATGCACTTAAGAGAATACAAAAAAGACGCTAGTGCATGTCATAGTGTAGGACATGTAATAG